>CALKJV010000116.1 GCA_937995505.1 uncultured Bacteroidia bacterium
CCTCGCTAGGCTGGCTGCGCCAGAAATGCCATACTTCTACAAAGTCTCCCCTTGTGCGAGCCTCAGCCCACAGGGTGTCTTGTGCCCATCCTACGCAAGCCGCTATCCACAGGCCAAAGAGCGCCCTCATAGTTCAGTAGAAAGGAGTTTGTCTTGGTTTTTAAGCAGAAGCTCGGCATCGCGTGCATCCACCCGGCCATCCCCATTGAAATCTGCGCGCAGGTCGCCGCTCTGCATCGCTTTTAGAAAAAGCTCGTAGTCGTATGCGTTTATGACAGGGTAGGGTTCGTCGGGCAAGCTGCCCAGCTCACCGGCGGCGAGGTAGGCTTTCCCCTGTTTTTCCACATAGCCGCTTTTAGGGTGAAGGGCTTTAGGATCAGTAAAGTCCAGCACAGCGCCTGGGGTGAGGCGGATAGGCTGCGCCAGTCGCACTGGCAAGTGGCCTACGGCGGCGAGGCTAATTTCGCCCGCAAGCTCTGAGGAAGGCAGCGCAAATACGGCCTTTCCCCCAATCAGCTGGCCTTGCCAGGCATGCACCTGACCCGTAGACAGGCGAAGGGTAAGTTCCACCGGCACCTTCTCCCCTCCCCCCTCCACGAAAGCCAGTACCATAAAAGACTGCGCCCACATCAGCCCAAAGAGACTCCAGAGCCACTGCATAAGGCAAATATAGCACAAATACCCCTAGTGGAGCCCGCCTTCCGAAAGCCAACCTGATTTAGCGAATCCCTCTAAACTCTAGTCTTTACTTATATTTGCTGCATGCGAATCCTCATTACAACCCTCCTCGTGTCCAGCCTATGCGCGCAGACCACAGGACGGCGATTCATAGACCCGGTTTTCAGCCAGGTGAGGGTTACAAAAGACATTGCCTATAGCCAGAACGCAGACTTTACTCAGGCTCCCGTTACGCTGAAGTTTGACCTGTACGAGCCGGTGGGGGACACGATGGCGCGGCGGCCAGTGGTTATTCTCATACATGCGGGGAGCTTCTTACAGCCTAGCATTGCATCGGCGGGTTTCGGGCGCTCGCCAATTGGTACTCGCGAAGACTCAGGCATCGTGGCCCTATGCGTAGAATTTGCTCGGCGAGGCTATGTAGCTATATCAGCGACTCATCGCCTGGGCTGGAACCCCCAGGCTACCACGCAGGAAGCACGAGCTCAGGGTATTATCCAAGCGGTGTGGCGTGCCATGCAGGATGGCCGAGCGCTCGTGCGCTTTTTGCGGAAAGACGCTGCTACCACCAATCTTTACCGCATTGACCCTGATCGCATTGCAATGGGCGGTTCCTCCTCTGGCGCTTATGTAGGCATTCATGTAGCTTACCTTAATAGGCCCGAAGAGCTAGACAATCCGAAGTTCAAAACGGCCCAAGGCAATCCCTTCGTGGATACAACTACTGCGGATATGGGGCGCGGTAACGGGCCCAACGCCTTTGAAGGCGGTGGAGGGCACTACGGCTACTCCTCGGCTATTCAGGCCGTAATCAACCTCGGCGGCGCTATCGGTGACACCTCCTTCATTCAAAACGAAAATATACCCGTCATCTCCCTGCATGGGGTCCAAGACCCTACCACTCCCTACATTGACGGTGTCGTGGTGACTGCTGTCGGCAACTTGCCTATTATTGAGGTTTTTGGGAGTTACAAGTTTACGGAGGAGCTCATCGCCCGTGGCAATCAAACCGCCCTCTTCCCAGACTTCTCGGGGGATCAGCCCTTCCCGGGATTGTATCCCTTCTATGGAGCCGAATTTGAACCCTTTGGGTGGTACTCTAACAGCACAGCAGCCAAGAAAGCACAAGCTCGCACGTACGTAGATACAATCGTGCGCTTTGTGGGGCCGCGGCTCTTCAAGGTCTTTGGCCTACCGAACCTTACCATGCAGCTCCAGCCCACGGTAGAAGTGGTGAGCTTAGAGGCAGCAGAGCCCCTGGGAGCCTTCGCGATATACCCTTCTCCGGCTAGCGAGCCCTGGGTCACGGTAAGCCATCCCGGTCTCTCGCTGAAACACCTTGAGCTATACACCCCTGCGGGACAAAAAGTAGCCGAAGCTACCCCTCCCCCTCACACCTCTACCTATCTCTGGTCCCTGCCCGAAACTCTATCACAAGGACTGTACCTTCTGCGCATTCACACAGAAAAAGGCACCTTTACCCAGCGCTGGGCCTATCTGAGACCGTAGGGCCTCTTGTGCAAATAGGAAATTACGAGATCCTTGACGCCTTAGGCGAAGGGGGTATGGGAAGGATTTGGAGGGGGCGGCATGCCCACCTCGGCCACCCTGTGGTGATCAAATCCCTCCATCCCTACTATTCCCAAAGCGAGCAGCTGCGAGAACGGTTCCTTTTAGAAGCTCGCATTCTCTCCCAGCTGGACCATCCTGCCATCGTGCGCCTGTATGATTTTACCATACAGGAGGGCACGCCCTATCTAATAATGGAATATGTAGAAGGCGAGAGCTTGGAGAAATACTTAGAGCGCCAAGGCACGCTCTCTCCGGAAGAGACGCTCGCCCTGCTGGGGCCTATCTTCAAAGCGCTGGAATACCTACACAGCCATAAGGTCATTCACCGAGACCTCAAGCCCGCCAATATCCTCCTACACCCAAAAAGCGGCGCAAAACTGATTGACTTTGGTATAGCGAAAGCGCTGGACGAAGATCTTAAGCTTACCCAGACAGGGATGCGGGTGGGTACGCTTCTGTATATGGCTCCGGAGCAGATTCAGGGCAGGCCAGTCTCGCCCCAGACCGACCTCTATGCGATGGGCCTAATTGTGTATGAGTGCCTTTTTGGGCACTTTCCGTGGGAATGGCAGGGCCTTACAGAATTCCAGCTTTACCAGAAGCTCCTCACAGAGCCGCCGAAGCTGCCCCAATGGGCGCCCGACAGCTGGAAAGCTTTTTTTACCACAGCGCTCGCAAAAGAGCCTCACAAGCGCTACCCTTCCGCTCAAGCCATGGCTGAAGCCCTCGCCGCCCTTACCAAAGGAAAAGCTATCCCTACCCCCACAGCCCAAAAAGAAGCGTTAGAAGAGCAAGAAGCCCAGCCGGAAGAAACCTCCCTTTCCCAAACCCCAGCTCCGGCTAAAAGCTTGCCGCCTACCTCCTCAGCAAAGGCGCCTTCTCGCCTAGCCCCTGAATCCGAGATAAAATCTGCTCCCCCCACGCCCCCGCCAC
>CALKJV010000117.1 GCA_937995505.1 uncultured Bacteroidia bacterium
CTCTCTGCTAAGCGAAGCGCCTCTACGTAGTAGGGCCTTGCGATGCGGTTCACGATAAAGCCAGGCAGGTCAGGCGCTAAAAGCGGCTTCTGTCCTATGGCGGTAAGCAGTTGCAGGCTACGCTCTACTACCTCCGGCTGCGTGAATGCCGTAGGAATCACCTCTACCAGCGGCATGCGAGGCGCAGGGTTGAAAAAATGCCACCCTAAAAACCTTTCCCGATACGGGAGCGCTTGAGCCAGCTCGTGTACCGAGAGGGCAGAGGTATTGGTTGCTATGAGGGCCTCAGGAGACAGTCGGGCGGCCAGGTCAGCCAAAACCGCCTTCTTAAGAGAAAGCTGCTCCGGTACGGCCTCTATCACGATAGAGTGGGATAGGCGTTCTGGCAGGGCTTCTATGCAGGCGAAGCCGCCCTCAGGAAAGCGATCCCTAAGGCGCTGAGTCGCTTTTTGCCTGGCTTCAGGCAGGGGATCATAAAGCGTAACTGACTTCCCGGCACGCCCCCATACTTCCGCTATACCTATCCCCATCGTGCCTGCACCCAGAATCAGCACATCCACTCGGCAAACCTACACAAATCTGCCCTGTATAAGGCGATCCCTTTCGTACTTTGCACACGCATGCCCTTACGCTGGTGGGAAAGGGGCTTAGTTTTTGGACTGGCTTTAGCCGTGCGTCTGTATGGTATAACAGAGGCGCCCTTATGGTCGGATGAGATTTTCAGCTGGTTTGTGGCTCATTTTTCTCCCGGACGCATTGTGCCCTATCTCTTAGAGGGCAATAATCCGCCGCTATGGGAGCTGCTGCTTCATGGATGGATGCGGCTATGGGGTGAGAGTGTGGCGGCGATGCGGAGCTTAGCTGCCTTATGCAGTGCTGGGGCAGCTGTAGGCTTGTATGAGTTAGGCTATCGGACAGGTGGGCGCTGGGCTGGGGCCAGTGCAGCTATCGCCTGGATTTTCTCAAGTTTCGGGCAGTCTGTTGGCCGCGAAGCTCGCGCCTATGCCCTTTTAGCCTGCCTGACGACCCTCTCGCATATCGCTTTCTTGCACTGGATTACGGCTCGGCGGGGACTTCTCCTCTGGGTTTTATCTCTTGCGCTGCTCTTTTATACCCATTACATGGGGGTTTGGGTAGGGCTATTGCAGCTTGCTTACCTTTTGTGGGCATGGCCTGCGGCTTTTTGGCAGTCTGCGTTTTGGGCTGCTTTTGTGGGGCTTGCGGTCGGTGCCTTAGGGCCTGTCGTGGTCTTTGTAGAGCGTCTCTGGTCGTATCCTACGCTGCAAGCTGGCACCTACGCTTCGCTAGAGGGCGCATATAATCTCCTGTGGGCTTTCTCTAACCAGCCCGTACCCACTATCGCCGCGCTAATAGTGCTTGGCGTGGGCATGGCCTTACGGCTAAGAAGTCTTAGCCAGCCGCTCACTGTCTCCTATCCTTACTGGGCTTTCTGGGGGATATTCAGCTTTTTGTGGGTAGTGGGTCACTTTGCGGCCATCTGGCAGCCGCGGTACCTTATGTCCGCGGCTATGGGATATTACTGGGCTTTGGGGCTTAGCTTGGCGGCCTGGCCGAAGCGCATACGCCCTTTTGCAGCAGGCGGACTCCTACTGCTTTGGATAGGGAGCTGGGAAGCGACCCCTTCCGGACCGGCGGCTGACTATCCGCGCATCCTCCAGCGCCTTTCCCAAAAGCCTTCCAATCAACTCCTTATCCTCTCGCCCCCCTGGCATACCCTTACTTGGAGCTACTACCTCCTGCACCCTATCCAAGAGCCCTGCGATTTGAAATGCCTTGACAAGCAAATGTATTATCAGCACCGCGTCATAGGGGCGGCCTATTATGCCGACCTACCTCCCTGTCACGTGGAAGCCGTAGATACCCTGTGGTGGCTGGATATGGGGTACTGCGAAGCCTTCCCGCATGGAGCCCTGCCTGAGATGTTAGCGCAGCGCTTTTTGCCCATACAGGTAGAGCCTCTAGGGAAAAAGGCATTCCTATGGCTGTGGGTCGCTACCGAACCCCCAGCGCTTGATACAAGATCGCCTCTACCAGCGGACTCGTCGTGCGCTGAATTTCACTCAAAAAAGGAGCCGCTACAAACCCTGCCCCAACGATCCACACGCTGAGGACCCAAAGGGGGAGGCTTTCAGAGCGCTCTAAGTCCGGAAGCGATTGTTTCTCTGGGCCGAAAAGCACCTGCCTCAGTACAGGCAGCGTATATACCGCCGAAAGAACTACCCCCACTAGGGCAGCGATAAATACAGCCTTTTGCACTGTGTAGGACTTGAAGGTGCCGATGAGTACCAGTAGCTCTCCTGGAAATTGGCACAGCCCTGGCAGTCCCACCGATGCCAAAGCCACCCCTACCCATAATGCAGCTACCTGAGGCATGGAGCGGGCTAGCCCGCCTAAGCGCGAGAATTCGTCCGTACCTGCTCGGGTAAGGATTACGCTTACGAGCAGAAGCTGAGCGGCGGTCACAGCGGTATGGTTTATCATGTACCAGGCGGCGCCGCTTACCCCCGCAGGGGTCGTGCTCGTAAGGCCGATTGCTACGAGACTTAGGTGCGAGATCGTACCGTAGGCGAGCCAGCTACGCAGGGATTTTTGCACGAAGGCGCCGAGGGCTGCCCCCAGGAGCGATACAGCGGCAAACCCCGCTAAGGTCGGA
Organism: uncultured Bacteroidia bacterium; assembly: GCA_937995505.1. GTDB lineage: Bacteria > Bacteroidota > Bacteroidia > SpSt-205 > SpSt-205 > SpSt-205. The sequence goes on from CALKJV010000117.1 coordinate 2,675, forward strand.
GCCACAAAAAAGTGTCCCTGTGGAAAGGCAGCCATGAACCGCAGCCATCCCAGCCCACCTAACTTCGTAAGCAAAGCGGAGGATAGCACCACAAGTGCAAGTGGCGCTACCCGATATAGCCGCAGTACCCATCCGTGAAGGGGGAAAAGTCCTAGCTTTACCCAAAAGGCCAGTACAAAGCTTCCATATATCCAGCTCTGCACCTCTGGAGGAAGGGGATATTGGAGCCAGGCGAGAAAGTTTGTCGTGAAGGGCACACCATGCGATTGGCTGATGGCTTGCCCTGCGTAAAGTATGCCCACCAGCATCGGGATAGAGCCTAAGAGGGTGTATAGGAGGAATTCCAAAGCGGCGCGCCGACTCTCCTCTCCCGGTGGGCTGAGAGTTAGTATCAGATAGTACATCGGCAGCAGCACTGCCTCAAAGCCCACATAAAACGCAATAAGATCATACGAGAAAAAGCTCCACAGGGCAAAGCCTTGCACGAGGAGGAGAGCTGGAATTTGGAGGCGAGGTTGGCTAAGCTTCCAGCCGCCCCAAAAGCTCAAGACGACCCCCACCAGCGTCGTCAGCATAGCGAGCCAGAGGGCGGCTCCGTCTGTGGCGAAAAAGAGAGAGACTTGGTAGCGGCTCATCCATCCCTCTGGGGTCTGGAAGCCCCACCAGGGTACAGTAAAGCGAAGGGTCTGTAGCTCGTGCGTAACCTCTAACGCCGCTCGCTCAAAGTAGGCAGCTATGAGCCACAGGGCCACGCCCGCTTGGGCGAGCGAAATGAGGCGCCAGAGTATCCTTCTCGGCCAGAGGGCGGTCAAGAGAGCCCCCATGAAGGGCACCGCTATCCACCAGACAATCACCCTGCAAAAGTAACGCTATCGCACAGCCGCCACCTCTTCGCTTGCGCGATGCCCAATAAGCAGAGCCACACAGCCATCTCCGCTGGGGTAGTATAGCTCAATCAGCAGCAGTTGCGTACTACTGAGCTCTAAGTCCCAGTACGGTCTTTCTCCCTGCTGGCGTGTGTCTAAGAGAAGGGTACGGTTGGCATTGTAGATGCGTAGGTGGGGCATCGCCTGCGAAGAAGAACGCCCACATGGAATAATCCGGTACCGTAGCCCGCGGAAAAAAGTATAGTATATTTCGGTAGTTTCACCGCCGTAAAGCTCTGCGCGCCAATATCGCCCATCCCAACTAAAATCTTCAATATGGGCCGACCGGCACGAGGGAATCAGCTGCCGGCAGCCACTCTGCCCATACGAGGCTCCACTCAGGGCTAAAAGTAGCCCTATCCCCAAGCTAAGCGGTATTTTGGTCATATCTTTACTAAGAATTGCCTCAGGGGGGCTAAGTGCGACTGAATCGCCCGAATCTCCTCTGGCTTGAGGGGGGCTTGCGAACGAAATTGCATTTGGATCACGCCCTTTTTGACTTCGGCATTTGTGACGGTCGCAGACTCGCCTAAGGGTAGTGCATCTAAGGTTTTCTGCATAGCTTGTAGGTGATTTAGGACGGTTTGAGAGGCTTTGGACTGAAGTGTATCTATGCTGTACAGCCTCACAAGCAGAGGTGTCAAGCCTTTCTGCAACAGAATAACCTCCGCAAGTGGCTGATTTTGGGGGTCTTTTTCCAAAAGGTGGAGGATAATATGTAAGCTCTCTACCCATCCGCCCAAGATCATGTGTCGCAGCATGGCCTCCTGTCCGGTCTCACTCAGACGAGTCTGTACCTCACTGTAGTACTGGGTAAATAGCTTTTGCGCGCTGTCGGGTTTATCTTGTAGCTTATCCAGCTGACGAATGCGCTCAATAGAAAAGATATCTTCTATTCCGTAGGTAGTAGCGAGTCGGTTTACCGCAGAGAGGTAATCGTAAGCCTCTTGATAGCGGCCTGTGGCGTGGGCATAGGCCATATCGGTCAGGTAAATACCGAGGTTTGCGGCGCCCTGGAGCCCCGAATAGCGCCCTGCATAGGTCGGGTCATGCAGGGGCTCTCGGTAAAACTTTACTTTCTCCTGCCGTAGCCAGAGCGATACTTGTACGGGGGAAGGGGCGGCTTGCAGATAGACCTCCACTTGCTCCCAAGGCACTACATACAGGCTATCTGGCGCATGTAGATCGCGTGCGGCCGGAGGTGGATTGGGGCTGCAGGCTACGAGTCCTAGCACAACCCCACTAATTAATCCCCATCCGCTGCGCAAAAGAGGCTTTACACCCCTCACTGCAAAAACCATATAGTTTGCCATCATAGGTAAGGGTATCTCGTATAGCAAATTGCCGAAAGGACATCTCACACTCGGGGCAGTAAGGTACTGCTAGCCGGTCTACTGAAATTGCTAAGCCTTTTTCTGGGGTAGCCCCCATTCCCTCGGGAGCAGCGTTTGTGGAGCCCGTAGAGGAACATCCTATTGCAAGGGTCACTCCTATCAAGGCTCCTATCCCAAGTAATCGCATGATAGCAAAGGTAGCTATTCTAAGGCGAGCCCAATTTGCTCAAGCTGGCGCTGATGTAGACTATCCGTGAGAACCCCAAGCATAGCTGCCTGCTGCACCGGTTGCAGGGTGAAGCCCAACGGCGGGATTTGTCCTTGTACAGGCCGCAGGGCTAAAACGTACTTTTCTACGGGGATAGGGTACGATTGCGCCAGAATCTCATACGAGAGCTGTGTAAAGAGCCGTCGAGCTCCTGCGAAAGAGCTATAGAGCCCAGACAGGCGCCGTAAGAGCTCGGCCAAGGGTGAGAGTTTCTCTTCGCGTTCAGGGGGGCTTCCGAGCGGGAGGTCGCGTATCTCAATCACTACCACTCGGCTGGCATACTGGGCGATAGCTGCCCGTAGCTCCCATAGAAAGCGTATTGCGATTAGCTCTCCAAAGTTATCAATGGCGCCGGCGTCAATGACTTCAATGCCTGGGCGGCCAGGCAGCGATACGGGCGGCAGCACAAAGGGAAAAGCGGCATTCATACGCAGGGCCGTCACTAAATACAGTCGGTCTGCATCGGATACGAGGCTGCGCAGCTCTACCATGAGCGCATCCCGAGCGAGAATGCTGGTGGGCTGGCTGCTGATCAGCAGCTGTCGGCCCATTGGTAGCATGGCGGGCGTGATAAAAAGTAACGGGCAGCGACTCTCTTGCTCCAAAGTTGTGTAGTCGTTTAGCCTTCGCCGGTAAAAAGCTCGGGCGTTTCGCATCAGGGCCTGTTCAAACGCGTAGCCTCGGCCCGTCGGTAGCGCCTTTTCGGTGAGCGAGTCTCGTAGGTAGGGCGAAGGGCTTAAGAGTCCTAGCAGCCCCGTAGAGAGAATGGGATTGAGCACATCTTGGGTAAGTAGAAACGCCTCGGTGAGGTCCCAGCGCCTTTCAGGGTAAAAGAGCCCTAGCTCTCGCCAGTGGGCTGCGCCGATAAGCCCGCCCGAGGCGCCCGAGATTCCAAATGTCCGGCGCCATAGCTGTCCGCGGGTTAGACTGTCTAAGTACTGCAGGTTACTCAGCGTCCAGAAGGCGGAGCGCCAGCCACCGCCCGAAACTTGGATCCACACGAGGGGCGCGGGTCCGCCTTGCTTAGCCGCCCAAGTTTGTAGGCACGCTACCAGCCCCAGTGAATCCGCTTGCATCTGAGAAACACTGAGCGACCCTGCCCCATAATTCAACCTATCTCCCACCTGCCTCTCCTCTGGCCGACCCGTCTGATACGAAAGCCCATACGCTGGACTACGCCCCTGTAACCAAGACGATCGCATCACCAGTACTCCAAGCCCAATTAACGCTACAATCGCCCAGCCCCCCCACCGCCGCAGCCAAAACTTAATCGCCCCAACGAGAAGGTACACCATAGCCAGCAGCACCAGAAAGGCTGCTCCTGCGGGCGCATACACTTCCCATACGCTCTGCAAGTAGCCCCAGGCGCTCACCCCCGCCAGAATCCCCACCTCCAGCAAAAACGCATTCCGGTGGTGCTGGAAAAGAATTTTGGCCAGGGCCTTCTTCTCTAAGGTTTCGCGAATGGGCTGCGTGGGACAGATTCCTTTCGGCCAAGCTAAGTAATACCGTACCGCCTGGCCTGCTACCTCTGCATGACGAACTTGCTGGTACATCTGCCGAGCGGGTATCAGCCCTAAGCGCCGTAGCTGAAAAATATCTTGAGTGGTCGTAGCTAAAAAACCTAGTAAGAGCGTGCACAGCCCGAG
>CALKJV010000118.1 GCA_937995505.1 uncultured Bacteroidia bacterium
AAGCAAATGTAATGCGTATTTTTGAAGTATGCGCGATGGAAGCGCGGGTTTGGCTTTTTTGCGGTTAGAAGAGGCTTTTCGGTGGGCAGAGAGCCGCTCTATTTGGCCGCTCACCTTTGGACTGGCGTGCTGTGCCATAGAGATGATGGGTACTTTTGCGAGTCACTTTGACTTGGAGCGGTATGGGGTCTTCCCGCGGGCTACACCGCGGCAAGCTGACCTCATGATTGTATCCGGCACGGTGACCGCTAAGATGGCAGAGCGCATCAAACGGCTTTACGACCAGATGCCCGCGCCGAAGTACGTAATCTCCATGGGTTCGTGTGCGACGGCGGGCGGCCCTTACTGGCAGCACGGCTATCATGTAGTGAAGGGAGTAGATAAGATTATTCCCGTGGATGTATATGTGCCGGGCTGCCCGCCTCGGCCAGAGGCGCTGATTGAGGGTATCTTACGCTTGCGGGAAAAAATTCATCGGGGTGCGTGAACCGACCCTCTTAACGGTAACGCCGACCGAGGTGGTAGTTTGCAAGCCGCCGGGCATGCCGGCGCAGGCGGATGCTACCGGTGACCTGGATGTGCTACGGTGGGCAGAGCAGACTTTGCAGAAGCCCTTGCACTTGGTGCATCGCTTAGATAGGCCTGTGGGGGGAATCATGCTCTTAGCTTCTACTCCTAAGAGTGCCGCACAGTGGAGTCGCCGCTTTAGAGAGGGACGGGTACGTAAGAGCTACTTAGCTATCACGCAGCCGCCGGTCTATCCGCCGTTTGGAGAGCTGCGGCATTACCTGCGCAAAGAGGGGCGCCACCCCAAAGCCAAAGTCTTCTACAAGCCCACCCCTGGAGCCGATTTAGCTGTGCTCCGCTATCAGAGCTTGGCCGTAAAGGGTGAGCAGAGCTTGGTACAAGTCGAGCCGCAGACAGGGCGCTTCCACCAAATACGCGCGCAGCTCTCTGCCCTCGGAAGTCCGATTGTAGGGGATGTGAAGTATGGATACCCCCCTCCCGCTCCTGATGTCCGTAGTATAGCCCTCTGGGCTTGGAAGCTAGAAGAGTGGATAGCCCTACCCCCCTTTGAGGAAGAGCCCTGGAAGACCTTCTCGGCAGTGCAACACCTCCTTCAGCGATCTTCGTAAAGGGCCAAAAGGCTTTATAAAAACTCAATAGAGCTCGCTCAGCCCCCTTCTTTGGGCTTACTTACGGTATTTCACGCTACAGCCGATAGCTTTCGTTTCGGTCACAGGGATAGGCTTATCTGTCAGTAGGGCTTCAATGGCTTCGGCTACGTAGCGTTTTTGCACCTTTTTGGGGTCGTTGGGGCTATCATCTATGGCGCCGATGTAAGCCACTCGGAACTCCTCTCCTTCCTTTTTCAGGAGGAAAACATGGGGCGTCTTCGTGGCGCCGTAGGCTTTAGCGACAGCCTGCGTCTCATCATAGAGGTATGCGAAGGGGAATTTTTTCTCCTTCGCGCGCTTTTGCATGTTTTCATAGCTGTCTTCTGGGACGATCTCGGGCGCGTTGGGGTTGATAGCGACTATGGGGAAGCCTTTCGGGGCAAATTCCTTATGCAGGGCGATAAGGCGGTCTTCATAGGCCTTGGAGTACGGGCAGTGATTGCAAGTAAAGACCACGATAAGGCCTTTCTCTTTGGCGTAGTCAGCGAGGCTAAGGGTCTTACCATCTACATTTTTCAGGGCGAAGTCTGGAGCTTTGTCGCCTAACTTGACGCCGTCTCCTACAAAGAGGGCGCTAACGAGTAGGAATGCGCGCAGCATAGGCTTTCTTAACAAATTCCAGCACGCTTTGTGTATCGGTGAAGGCGCCGTGGTTTGGGCCGTTGAGGCCAGCTTGGGTGTAAGGAATAGCGCCATCCCAATTGGGATTGAGGTGGGGAATCCACGAGTTTGGGTCTTTTTCCTCTAGCCAGAAGGCGGGGAGAGTAATCCCTTTGCGGCGCAGGAGGGCGGCTGCGACCCGAGGCCCCTCCGGCGGAAAGTCTAAGCTAATGAGCCAAATCCGCACCGGCAAGCTACCTTGAAGCTCCTGTGCCGCAGCTTGTAGGTAGGGCAGCTCAGCTACACAAGGACGGCACCAGGTCGCCCAAAAGTTCAAGATGTACAGGGTATCTGGGTTCTCTTTTATGGCTGTTTGGAGGGCTTCCCAGCTGCGGCTCGGTAGGCTCTGCGCCCAAAAAACTCCCACTACAAGCCCCAGTAAAACCTGCTTTCGCACCTCTACAAAAATAAGTCTTGCCTTCTACTTTTGCCTTGTGCGAAGTGCAGTGTGGGTGGGCGGTGCTTTGACCTTACTTTTACTAATTTTTTGCTGGCTGCCGTTTGAGGTGGTATTACGCAGCTTCATTATAGATGATGCCTTTTATTACGCTAAGATTGCTCGGGTTTTTGTTTGAATGTTGGTACTTCTGCCATTTGCGTGGCTGGTGATAGTGCGTCTCAATTCTCCTCCCAGTCCAGAAGCAAGGTGATGAGCTTTTCAGCAGCCGGGTAGAAGGGAGGCGCTATTCTGCGTAGTTTTGCGAGGTGCGCATTCTGTGGAGCTGGTTAGCGGAATTTGTAGACTTAGCGGAGGCGCCCTCAGAGGTAGCGGAGCGGCTTACTCGGGCGGGCTTAGAGGTAGAGGGCATTAGCCCGTATCGCCGGCTGCCTGAAGCCCTTCAGTCTATCGTGGTGGGGGAGATTCTAGCCCAAGAGAAGCATCCTGCCGCAGGCCGCCTGCAAGTGTGTCGGGTGCGGGTCGCTCCTGATAAGGAGGTTACCATTGTTACCGGCGCCTCCAACACGCATCCTGGGGCTAAGGTTCCCGTAGCCTTGCCGGGCAGTCGGGTGCTTATGCAGGGGCAGTGGGTACCCTTAGAAGCGCGCTCCTTTCGGGGTATCCGGTCAGAAGGTATGCTTTGCTCAGAAGTGGAGCTTGGCTTAGGCCCTGACGCAGAGGGCATCTACCTCCTCCCCCCAGAAGCTCCCATAGGAGCGCCCCTGACCAGCGTGCTAGAAGATTACACAGATACGATCCTAGAAGTCAGCGCGACGCCTAATCGGGGAGACGCTTTAAGTCATTTGGGTATTGCGAGAGAGTATGCAGCGCTTGTAGGGGGCGAGCTTCGCTTGCCCGAGATAAAAATTCACGGGGCGCGTCCCGCATTCCCCCTGCAAATAGTAGTAGGCGATTCCGAGGCTATCCCCCGCTATGGCGGCCTGTACATAACGGGCTTGGAGGGGCTTTTGCGCTCGCCGGCTTGGCTGCGCCATCGCTTGGAAGCGGTCGGCTTGCGCAGCATTCATCCTATCGTGGATGTTACGAACTATGTGCTAATAGGGTACGGGCAGCCTTTGCATGCTTTTGATGCTGAAAGACTAATGGGTTCTCAGCTGCGGGTGTATCCCTTGGAGGGGCCGGCGCAGATGGAAAGTCTGCAAGGTCAACTTCTCTCGCTGCAAGCAGGGGATATCGTGATAGCGGATGCCGCCGGGCCAGCCTGCTTAGGGGGATTAGTAGGCGGCAAGCGAACCGCCGTGCAAGCCGATACCCGAGCGATATTTTTAGAGTCGGCGTACTTCTCACCGAGGTGGATACGAGCCACTGCGCGCCGGCTGGGCCTTCACACCGAGAGTGGGTATCGGTTTATGCGAGGGACCGACCCAGGGCGCGTACCTTGGGCCGCCGAGCTAGCTGCCAGCTTGCTCCAGCAGCTGTATCCTGATGCTGAGGTCTCCCAGTTTGCTGAAGTGCATGCAGCCGAGCACACTGCACCCCGAAAAGTCATTGTCTCGCTGGCGCAGCTGCGGCAGGTTACGGCCCTGCCCCTGCCCGCAGAAGCTACCCGTTCCCGCCTGGCTCGGTTAGATATCGCGGTCAAAGAGATACAAGAAGAGGTCTGGGAGTTGGAAGTGCCGCACTATCGCTTAGATGTAACTCGTCCTGCGGATATTGCGGAGGAGCTTTTGCGCTTAGAGGGGTGGGGAAGCCTCCCCCGAAAGCCGCTCCAACCCCCAACGCCTTATGCTCGTCCGAGTGCGGTAGATGGGCGTTATAGGCTACGAGAGGCCCTTTCGGAGTTTCTCACAGGGCTGGGATTTTGGGAAATACGGACAAATTCCCTTGTAGGGGCGCATCATTTCCTTCCGGAGAGCGCGCTGAAGCCGATACGGCTTGCGAATCCGCTTTACGAGGAGCTTGCGTACTTGCGTCCTACGCTGATAGGTTCGGGGCTGGAGGTGCTTGCGCACAATCGCAATCATGGAGCGCAGGGCTTTTGGGCGTACGAGTGGGGAAAGATCTACCATGCAGAAGGGGAATCCGAGCGTTTAGCGCTATGGGGTTGGGGGCGGCCGCCCTTCCATAGCCTAGGTAAGGGGCAAGCGCCCCTTCCGGAACTTTTGGCGAGGCTACGGGCCTTCTTTAGCCGATTGGGGATGACGGTACAGGAAGCTCCCCTCACCGCTCCTTCCTCGGTATGGCTAGAGGGCCTGCAGCTCTCATGTGAAGGGGCCTTTATGGGCGTGGTAGGGTATCTCTCCGAGGCGTATCTCAAGCGCTTTCATTTAGGTGGGCAGCGGGTCGCCTGTGCAGAACTAGACCCTCTCTTTTGGGAGGCCTCCCGGCGGCGCTTGCCTTCCTTCCAGCAATTCTCGTATCACCCTATTGTGGTGAAGGACCTTAGCGTCTTCTTATCGCCGGGCCTTGTATATGCGCAGCTGGTGACAGCGCTCCTGCAGCTCAAGCATCCCTATCTGCAACGGATAGAGCCCTTTGACCGGTATACTGACCCCACGGGGCGGCCTAGCTATGGGCTTCGCTTGTACCTACAAGCCAATCACACGCTCTCGGAAGGAGAAATTCAAGACTTTCTGCGCCAAGCCATCGCAGCCTTGGAGGCGATTGGCGCAGAAGTACGCAAGGCCGAGGCGTTCGCTGTGCAAAAGTAGGGCTATGCAAGTGCTCAGCTTTGCTTTTTACGCAGCGGCGGCCCTTCTCGTGGTAGTGGGGGGCTTATGGCTTCGGCAGCTCGTGGCGGCTCGGCATGCGCCCGCTCCCTCTTCTGAGCCCTATGAGTGCGGAGAAGCCCCCTCGGGTTCGGCGTATGTGCCCTTTGAGTGGCCGTATCTGCGGCTCGTGGTTTTACTGGTGGCTTTGGAAGCGGAAGTCCTCCTCGCCTTGCCCTGGGTATGGGTACAACGCAGCTTGCCGGCAGAAGCCTTTTGGGTGGAGCTGGCTTTGCTTTTAGGTCCGTTAGTCGCTGTGTATGGGTATGCTTGGCGAGAGGGAATTTTTCGGATTGAGCTCCCTAAGAAGCGCTCTGGGAGTTTGCCGAGCCTTCCTTTGGCGTACCAGCAGCTGAACGCTTACTTGACTTCACTGGGGCCAAAATCATCGTCATGTTCTTCCCTTCCAGCTTCGGCTGAACCTCTACCCGCGCCAGATGCGAAAGCCGCTCCGCAAACGCCTCCAGGAGCTTCTGCCCAAACTCCGGATGCACAATACTGCGACCCCGGAAAAACACCGTAGCTTTTATCTTATTGCCCTCTTGTAGGAAGTTTTCCGCGTGTCGCACCTTAAATGCAAAGTCATGATCATCTGTGTGCGGCCGAAAGCGGATTTCTTTTACCTCAATCTGGTGCAGCTTTTGTTTAGCTTCTTTGGCTTTTTTCTTCTGCTCAAAGCGGAGCTTAGAGTATTCAATGATGCGGCATACAGGGGGGAAAGCGTTAGAGGCGATCTCTACCAGGTCCATGCCCCTCTCCTCGGCCATGCGGAGGGCCTGCTCTAAAGGGTAGATACCATTGAGCTCGGCGGGCTCCAGCCCCACAATGCGTACCTCTGAGGCGGTAATTTCTCGGTTGATGCGGTGTTGTACTTCTTTACTCACGCTGTAACAAAGGTAGCGGGTTTGTGTCAGTCGTGCTCGTAGGGAGAGGGGGCTTCTACTTCGCCGACGAGGTAGAAGGCAGTGGGGGAGTTGGCAGCGCTGCTCAGCACGGTGAAGGTTTTGCGTTGGCGGCCGACCTTTCCTGCGGTGTTGAAGGAGACCTCTACGGCGGTGGTCTCGTTGGGTGCCAAAGAGCGCTTCTCTACGGAGACCACGGAGCAGCTACAGCTGGGTTTGACCTCTTGCAGCTGGATGGGGGTACTGCCGGCATTGATGAGGCGGAATTGAGCTTTCACGAGCGTGCCTTGCGCTACCCGTCCGAAGCTCTGCTCGGCCGGCTCTACCTTTAGAAGGGCCTGCGCCCATGTCAGACCCAGTATCAAGACAGTAAGGTATCGCATACTTTCAGAGTGAAGTAGCAAAAATCATGCACAAGCAGGCAGCGTAAACACAAATCGGGTCCCCTTATCCACTTGGCTTTCCACAAAGATAGACTGGCCGTGGGCCTCTAAGAGCTCTTTCACGATAGAAAGGCCCAGACCCGTGCCACCACTCTGCCGAGAACGGCTCTTATCTACCCGATAGAAGCGATCAAAGATCCGCGGTAAGTGTTCCGCCGGAATGCCATAGCCTTCGTCTTGTATAGCTATTTTGACACTTTTCTGGTCTCGGGTAAGCTCCCATGATACGGAGACGGTGCGCCCTTCAGGGCTGTATTGGATAGCGTTTTCCAAGAGGTTTTTGAAGATTTTTCGCAGGGCGAGGGGGTCCGCTTCTACGGCCAGATCTTGGAGGTGATGCGGGGGGTTGCGCAAGGCGATTTGCTTGGTGCGGGCGAGGGGTTCCAGTTCGCTCCAAACCTCCTCTAAGAGGGGATACAGAGGGGTAGCTTCGGGCTGGATGGGCCAGCCCCCGCTTTGAATCTGCGCAAGGAGAAGGGTGTCTTGTACGAGAGCGTTCATCCGGTGCACCTGTGCCAGGGCCTTTTCTAGAAAAGGCAGTAGCACTTGAGAGTCCTTCCAAGCGCCTTGTACGAGCGTATCTAAGTATCCGAGTACGATAGCTAAGGGGGTTTTGAGTTCGTGAGAAAGCGCAGCTAAAAAGGCCTGCTGCGCATAGGTAGCAGCCTCTCCTTGTTGGAGCCGGCTTTGGAGGGTAGCGATGGCGCGTTCCCAGTCGGCTGTGCCGAGCTTTTCGTGAAGGGCCCTTTCTAAGCGACGCCTCCGCCACCGCTCCCATATCCCCCAGCTTAGGGCCCCTGCGGCTAAAATTCCTACAATACCACAGAGAAAGCTCATTTGGCTAAAATGCGTTGTGCGCGTGCTTTGAGCTACTTAGCGGGTAGGGGCATGTTTTTCTCTAAGCCGAGAGGGCCATGTAATCGCTTTCTCTTTTAGAGGCGGCTGAGCAGCTCTTTCTTTTTGGCTTCAAATTCCTCTTCGGTGAGGATGCCGGCGTTTTTGAGTTCGGCGAGCTCTTTGAGGGTGGAGAGGATTTGGGCGCGCTCCTCGGCGGAAGGGGCCTTAGAGGGGTTAGAGGACTGCTGCTGCACTTCTCGCGCCATTTGTAGACCCAGGCTCATCTCCAAGGCAGAGCGGGCCAGGCCTGCGCCTCCCCCTTCCCCGCCTTTCTCCATAGCTTGCCCCGCCTGAAACTGCAAAAATCGCCCCATGTCTTCTACCTCTTGGGAGAGATTGGCCTTCTTCCGCAAGCGGCGCAGCTCCAGATCCTGCTCCAGCAGCTGCTTCTGGATCTCTTCTGGAAGGGTCACACTCTCTACCAAAAAGCGCGTGAGAGTGATGCCTACCCGTTCAAATTCTGGCTGCAGGATCGGTAAAAGCACATCGCCGAGCTGGTTAGCTTGGGCGTTGATTTCGGCGATGCTGCGGCCAGAGTCTTTTAGGGCTTGCGAGAAGCGCGTAACTACCAAGCTTCGGAAGCCCCCCTCCAAAAACTCCTCTATCGTAACGACCGGATCCGTACCAGCAAACTCTCGGAAAAAGAGTGCGGCCTCTTTGACCTTCATAGCAAAGGTGCCGAAAGCTCGGAGAGGGACGAGGCTCAGCTCGGGGTCTTGGACGGGGATAGGCTGCTGTGTGCCCCAGCGGAGGTTCTGAAACTCCCGCGTGCTGACGAAATACACATCTACCTTGAAGGGCGAGTTGAAGCCGTACTTCCAACCGCGCAGGTCGCTAAGGATGGGCATATTGCGGGTCGTCAGCTCGTGGCGTCCCGGCCCATAGACGTCGGCGATTTTACCCTCATTGATGAGGAGAGCTACTTGAGATTCTCGCACCGTAAGCTGGGCCCCCATCTTGATCTCGCGGTCCTCGTCAGGGAATTTCCAAATAATCGTGTCGCGCGTCTCATCTACCCACTCAATGATCTCAATAAACTGCCGGCGCAGGAAGGAGAGTACCATGCAGCAAAGGTAAACTTTTTAGGGTTTGGGCGGCGAGCTGCTGAAGCTCCAGTTGAGGCCGGCGAAGATTTGCCGGGGGGGGAGGTAGCGAGCGGGATTGGTGGGGGGAGGACCGCTGTCTAAGGGATTGGGGAATTTGGGGTCGCGCCAGCTGATAGGCACATCATCTGGAAACTCATACGCGCGGCCAGTGACGGGATTGATAATGGCAGCGTTTTTCCAGCTAAGGAGGTTGCGCACTTCTATAAAGAGCGAGAGGCGTTCTTTCCATAGGCTGCGGGTGAGCCGTAGGTCAATCCAGCGCCAGGGGCTACCGATGGCGGTATTGGGGGGGCCGTCTACAGCTTCGTAGATAGGGCGGCCCGAGAAATCATCTGTACCCCGCAGTACAAATGGCGTGTACCGCAAGCCCGATTTCCATGTGAGCGAGGCGAAAAATGTCCAGTCCCGCAAAAGCGCATTTGTAGACCAGGCCGGCGGCGATTTGAGTATGCTCCACAGCTTGATATCCCAAGGCCGGTCCCAGGCTAAGAAGAATTCCTCATTCGCACTGGTGCGGCCTCCCTGACGGATTTGCAGCACCGACTCTAAGGCGGAGTTGGATTTGCCAGTAGCGACCTGGTAGGTCACAGAAGCGGCTGCGGTAAGCCAGGTTCCGATGCGCTTCTGGAGAAAGACATCTACGCCCCGTACCCGGGCATAGTCTAAGTTAACGGCGTAGATGCGCTCTGTGAAGCGGCCGGTGCGGTCACGGATGGTGATGACGCGGTTTACGATGAAGTCAAACTTATCATTGTAGAAGGCGCTGGATTGGAGGCTCCAGCCGCGCCCGAGGTTGGCTTTGATGCCGATCTCGTAGCCGACATTGACTTCGGGGTTGAGGTTGGGGTTTCCGAGGTTAGCGAGGAAGGATCGGTCTTGGTAGAAAGGGTCTAAGCCTGCATACACAAATCTCGGATGCGGTAGGCGTGTGGTGTGGCCGTAATTGAAAAATAGCACGAGATTATCGGTTACGGGGAAAGAGACTCGCAGGCGAGGGAGGAATCGCGCTTTGTATCGGCGCCCTAAGAGAAGCCAGGTCTGCTTGCGGTATTGCTCGCGCACTACATCTAAGATGGGAGCGCGAGGGTCTTCTATCGCTTGATCCACGAAGCGTCCCGGCGCCCAGTAGGTAAGGCGGGCCCCGAGGCTCGCTACAATGCCCTTGTAGCGGATGCGATCCTCAAAGAAGAATCCCCCTGTCGCAGGCCGTACTCGCCAGATGTCATTGCTGCTGCCGATACGGTTAGAGGCATATACCGTGCCGTCATCTAACCGAATAGGCGCGCCTACCCAAGGCCGAGTCACATCAATCCACTGGTAATACTGCTCGCGGTGTTCTAAGCCTAAGATGAAGAAGTGCGCAGGTTTTTTCGGCTGGTAGGTGAACTTGACCTTGAAGGTGTACTCCTCGGCGAAGTGGTCGTGCCAGAGCGTGGCAATGCCGCCATTATTGAAGAGGCCGGGGCCGGGGTTGACATACACGATGCTATCACCGGGGTTGTATATGGTTACAGGGTCAGTCACGATAGAAGCAGGGTCGTAAATCTGTCGTATTACCGAGTCGCGGAAAGGTCGGCCATTAGCGTCTGCCCGCAAGTTCACAAAGAGTCGGCTGACCGTAAGCTCGCCCGTCCATACCCGAGATAGGATGCGGCGCAGCTTGAGGATAGTGAGGTTAGAGCGGTGGGTATAGGTATTGGCGTTGTCGGGCTGGAGAGCAAAGAGATGCTGAAAGCCCGGCACCATGATTTGGTCGCTACCGATGATTTGGAGGGAGCGCGTGTTTTGATTGATATTGAGGCTCTGCTGCAAGCTAAGGCTCAGGCTTGTACGAGGGTCAAGGCGATAGACCCATTTGGCGGTGCCTGACCATTTATTGTCTTGGCGTGGGGCGAAAAATTCACTTTTGGTGGGGCTACCGAAGGGGCGGCTGAGGAGCTTGTAGAGGGGGTCTTGGTCGGTGGTTCCTTCTAGGAGGCTGCTGTAAAGCTGATTGGCGGTTACGCCGAAGTACTCATCGGTAAGCCGTAAGTCAAAGCTGCCGAAAAAGGTAAGGCGGGGTTTACCGAGGCTGTCTTTCCATAGGGGGCCGCCCGCAGCGATATTGAAGATATCGGTATTCCATCCTTCGGAGCGCAGCAAGCCGCCCAGCTGGTCGCGCATGTATCGGCCTGCTATGCGCCAGCGGTCGCCGCCTTCTTTGAGACGCACCGAGACTACCCCTGAGGTGCCATCCCCGTACTCTGCATCCGTACCGCCTGTGATAACCTCCAGCTCTTCAATAGCGACCTGGGATACCTCTACGCCGAAGCCGGTACCGGCCAGCGGGTCTTGGGCATTTACGCCTTCAATCACATACTGGGTCTCATAGACTCGCCCCCCCCGAATCTGTATGCCATCTAAGGTCTGTGCTACGCCAGGTAGGAGGGTCGCCATAGTTTGTACATCTACGGCGGTAGTTTGGGTGATTTCGTCGCCGGTAACTTTCA
>CALKJV010000119.1 GCA_937995505.1 uncultured Bacteroidia bacterium
TTTCGTGCGGTTAGAGGCCAAGCGTTAGCGGGCCGGCCGCAGAAGGCCAAGCCATACCATACTTAGCGCAGCTAGGCCCGCTAGAGAGACCCAGAGCGAGCCGCAGGGCGCGCACAAAAGCGCTCCCCCTACAATGAGCGCGCCGGCTCCCAAAGGCCACAGCGGGAAGGCCCCTACTAGCACTCGCCTCCCTAACGCCACCGATAAGCTCACCATCACCGCATACGCAATCAAAGTGGTCCATGCACTAGCTACGTAGCCATAGCGGGGGATGCCGTAGAGATTACCGAGCCAGGTGATGCCGCTGCCTATCGCAGTGATAGCGACCCCGATAGAGGGGTCCGTCCCAAGCTTATACCAGATAGAAGCCTGTACGAGGGAACCCATGAGGAGATTAGCCCAGAGCAAGATGGGAAGCACCTCTAGCGCAGCATGATACACAGGCGGGAGGAGTGGCTTAGGCAAAAGCCCGCCCCAAGTGGTCGTAACCGCCTTTGGTGCCCATATCCCTAAAAGTAATACCCCCGCCAAGGCTATACCATGATACAGCAGCCAACTACGCCGATAGAAGTCCCGATCGCCTCGGTTTTCACCCAGGAGAAGGGGCTCTCCCGCTTGGCGATACGCTTGCACAAAAAGGGCCAGTGCCATCGCTACCTTATACGCCGCACTATAGAGCGCCGTCTCCGTAAGGTCATACCGAGCGAGAAGCACCCGATCCAGCACATCGTTCGTAGCGCCCAGGAGTCCCATCAGCGCTAAGAGGAGGCCATAACGCAGAAGCGTATTTACGGCGGGAGGAGCCGCCCCTTCAGAAAGCTCCTTGAGTAAGCGCGGTCCCCACACCAATGCCCACCCTAAGCGGAGAAGAGAAGCGGCTAAGTTCACGGCAAGGATATACGACAAGCCCCAACCCTTTACGCCTACGCCCCAGATATTTAGGGCGAGGAGGAGTCCGACATGGGAAAGCTGGATAGCGGCGAAGCGCCAGGGGCGTCCTGTAGCGCGCTGGTAGGCTAAGGCAAAACTTCCCCAGGCATCTACCGTCCAAATCGTTATGGTGAGCCATAAGAGGTGCGGCTGTTCTGCATAGCCTAAACCCGCGGCAAAAGCGGGCACCGCCAGAGCCAGTAGCACGGCAAGTCCCCCTCCGACTGCCCCCGTAATCCCTAACATCCGCCAGAAAGCCGCAGCGGAGGCCTCCTGCCCTCGCACTCCAAAGCGGAAGTAAGCCGTCTCCATTCCTACCCCAGCCGCAATAAGCCCAAATACCATCCAAGAATACAACTCTGACAGCCGACCAAAGTCTTCTAAGGTCAAGCGGTGCGCATACAATGGCGTAAGGGCCCAGTTGAGGAAGCGGGCAGTAGCACTTGTAAACCCATACACTGCCCCATGGTACAGAAGCCGCCGTACCGACACGAGCGCAAAGGGCTACGTTAGGACGCCCCTGGCAGAGAGGGGTCAGACCGAGGGGATTCGATAGGAGAAGCTCCTATCGGCAGAGCAGCTATCGCCAAACGCGCCTCCCACGCCGCAAAACCCGAAAGAACCCAATCCTCCGCTTGAGATACTCGTTCCCACGCTTGCTTGAGGGTATCAGGGGTCAAAACGCCCAAGATAATCGGTACGCCGGCAGAGAGATTGAGCTGCGCAAGTTGCTGTATCACAGCTGTGGCGAGATAGCGGTTATGCTCGGTAGCCCCTCGGAGGATGCAGCCCAGCGTAAGCACTACGGGGAGTTCCCCTTCCGCACCAGGCTCGTAGGGCTGCAGGTATCCGATGGGTCCAGGTGACTCTAAAAGAAACTGCGAGCGGAGCTTGCTGTCAAAATTCCCTTGGAAAAAAGGTGGCAAGCGGAGGTTGCTCTGAATCTGAGTGGGGCCTTGGATAGCGACCAGCTGCGTAAATCCGCGCTTCCAGGCATAGCGCCGCACGATAGCCCCTGCGGCATGCAGCAGCTCAAACGCTCCTGCCACCACCAGCTCATGGACTTTCTCGGAAGGGAAGCTTAGCTCTGCCAGCCGCTCTCGGGCGTGCAGTACCATCGCCTGTGTAAGCTCCTCATGCCAGAGCGTACGAACGAGAAAGAGCCGTACCCGCTTCACCAGCTCTGGCGAAGGGGTATAGCGCAGCCGCTCAGTCTGCATGCGCAGTCTCTACTCGAGCCAAGTGCTTCTGCGCCGTAGAAGCCTCCGCAGCTAAGGGATATTCTTGTACAATGCGTTGATAAGCCTTCCGAGCCTTGCCCCATTCCTGAGCCAGCTCGTAGCAGAGGCCTGCCTGCAAGAGAAAAACGGGGGTGGTTTGGGTATTATCGTGCACTTTGGCCGCTTTTTCGTAAGCCTTAGCGGCTTTAGAAAAGTCTTTGAGCTCTGCGTAAGCCCCAGCGAGGGCGGCGTAAGCTGCCCCACCCAGATAACTGTCAGGCGCATCGTAGTCTTCTAGCACCTGTACAGCTGCCTCATATTGCCCTGTTTTCAGGTAAGACAGACCTAAGTAGAGACGGCAGAGGTTTCCCGCTTCGCTACGACCGTATTCCTCTACCAGCTGCTCAAAGCCCAGCGCCGTAGCGGTACCCTTTATGGCCTTCTCAAAAGAGTCTTGTCGGAAATAACTTTCTGCTGTGCGCATTTCGCGCAGACACTCTTCGTTTTGGCTGCTCAGGTATTGCCGATAAGCAAGCCAACCTACCACGAGGAGGACCCCAGCTGTGGTCAGGATGGAAGCGAGCCGGTTTTGCCGAAGGCGCTGCCAGAGAGCCTCCCAGCGAGGGGGCGCTGGAGTGGGGGACTCCGCTTCGGATTTAGCGGTTTTTTCCTCTGCCATGAGGCGCAAAGATACGACCGAAACGCCCTAAGCGCATTCCCAGCCCCCCGCAAAGCTCATAACAGCTTACAAAGTATCCCCTGCAAAAACAAGGCGCCAGCGCCGCTGGCTCACATCGTAAAAGGTTTGGTGGTCGGGGAAGTTCACCCATGTCTCGTTGTGCGCACGCAGATTTTCTCCCTGGCGCCACAAGCGAAAAACCCCTTCCACTACGGCTCGGATGGTATCCTCGGGGAACCGATAGGTCCAGAAAAGCTCCTCGTAGTACGCTAAGCCCGTGTCAGCAGGGACAACTCGCCCCACAACAGCTTCGCGGCGGCCAGGGTAACGGCTTCGAGCAGGCCGACTAAACCCAAAATAAAGCGTATCGCCAGCCTCTACCCACAGTTCCCACCGATAAGACTGAATAGAGTCACGAGCCGCATGTGCTCCTGCAACTAAGGGATACAAGCGGGTACGCAGTGAGTCGCGCTTCTGGGCAGGAATAGCCTCCGGAGCCAGCCCGAGCGAAGAGCTGCTACACGCCCATACCCCAAAAAGGACAAGGGGCAGACTTACTCGTCTGCCCCAAGCCAGCCAAAAAAGACCGATCCGATCAGTAGGAAGCATTCTGCGGGTCAAAGTGGGTCCAACCATCCGTCCAGTCGCTATTTGGATCCAAGGCCCCACGGAAAGGCACACTCTGGAAAAAGCCCCCACTGAGCTTAGGATGACCGAAGTCTGCCCCATTTGCCAGCGGGGAGCTAGCCGGCAGACGCAAATTCGGATTAGCCTGCCCTGAAATCTTGACAAAAAACGGCATAGGATTGCTAGAAGAGTAGCCGGCTATCGCTGTTAGGTCAGCCTCCACAATTAGCTCATTACCCGCCCCAGGAGTATTCCAAATTGCGCGAGTAACCGAGTCGGTATTGCCTTGCCCACCGACTAGAGCCCGAGTAGCATTCCCGGAGTCTGCGAGGAGCACGCTATTGCGCAGAAAGGCACGGTTGTTAGAGTAATGGTCTGCCGTGCTCCCACTCCCTCCATCTATCCGCAGTCCAGTCGGGAAGCCCCCAACGACAGAGTTGAAGAGCGATACCGCTGCATTTCGGCGCAGATGCAGACAGTTTTGATAGTTATTGCTACGGGAGGCTCCTCGGCGATCTATAGGGCCCAGAATGGTTACATTAGAAAAGACCGGCTCCGTATAGGGTGTGGAAGGAGAGCCAGACGGGTCATTATCCATCTCAAAGCCATTAGAGCCAGACTGGTCGGCCCCGAAAGGATCGCGAATAGCCAACGCAAACTGCACCCGACCTGACCAGCCAAAATCCCCATCAAAGTCATCATCCCAGGTAGCATACGAGACCAGATACTTGCCGTTTACCGTGCCGCCAAACCACTCAAATCCATCATCGCCCCCATACGAGACCTGTACATGGTCTATCTGGGTACCTCGCCCCACACCGCCCATGGTCAAGCTATTGACCTCATTATTTGGTGTGAGTGCTACTCCCGCAAACTCAATCCGTACATATCGGAAAACTCCAGAATTGTCATCTGGGTCGTCACCCCCAAACTCAATCGGTGGGCTAATTCCTTCAATGGTGAGGTTAGCGCTATTATTTGGGGCGCGACCTAAAATAATCACGCCGCCCCAGTCTCCGCGATCGCGTTCCCCGGGATCGAACTTAGAGGTGAAGATAATGGGCTTTTCCGGTGTACCCTCGGCGAAAATCTTCCCGCCTCGATCAATAATTAGGGTACCCTTGGTAGCCCGGTCCCCAAAGAGAATCGTACCTGCGGGAATACGAAGTATGCCCCCCGCCCGTACGATGTACTGGCCTTTGATGAGGTATTTTTTGGAGGCATCAAGGGCTAGTTCCGAGGTTAGCGCCCCCTCTAAGACAACGAGGCTACTTTGGGGCTGCGGTTGCGGTTCATCGTCCTTCTTCTTTTTACAGGCGACAAAAGCGCTCACTAGGAGCGCGACGGCTAAAAACTGCGCGGTACGCATATCGCTGCAAATAACCCCCCCGATTGTAAAGCACCTTTAGCGGCGAGGTTAGGCTTTCGTAAAAGCCACCCATCACTCTCAAAAAAGCTTTACTTTTGGCTATGCGCTATCTGTACTTATGTAGTGCAGCGCTTTGGCTTCTGAGCTGTGGCGGAGGCGGCTCCGGTAGCAGCCCAGCTTACGCCCCAAGCGAAAAAGAGCAACTGCGAATGGAAATGACCCTCGTGACCCCCCGATGGCAAGCTGCCGCCGACTCCGTAGAGCGTTGGACAGCTGCCGTAGGAGGGCGTCTCCTGCGCCGAGAAAAAGAGGCCCAACGGTGGCACTTTTATGCGATTGCTATACCCGTTGCACAAGCCAAGCCCTTCGTAGAGCAGGTCCGTACGCTGGGCGAAGTTCTCAGCGAACGCACCTCCTTAGAAAGCGTAACCCAAGCCTACACAGACTTAGAAGCGCGCCTTCAAAGCAAAGAAGAAGCCATCGCCCGCATCCGCTCCCTCATGGAAAGGAGTACAAGCCCCAGTGACATCCTAAGCGCCGAACGCGCCATGCAAGAGCTGCTCAGCGAAAGAGATGAGCTACGCAGCCGGTTTGAAGCTCTGCGCCAGCGGGTGCAAACGGTACAGCTTGACCTTACTTTGCGCAATCCCCGCTATGTAGACTATAGCGAGGGCGGAAACTACTTTAGCCAGCTCCTGCGCAGCATAGAGGCAGGTTGGGAGGGGTTTGTGTACTTTACCTTCGCCGTAGCGTATCTGTGGTGGCTATGGCTTCTCTTAGCGATACTTATCTGGTGGCTGCGGCGGCAGAAAAAGCGCATTGCTACAGCCGCTCCACCGAAAAAGGATGCAGGAGGTCCGGCAGCTGGCCCTCCAGCACCCACCGCGTAACCCCTTCTCCTACAAGCGGCGCTAATAAAATCCCATTTCGGTACAGGCCATTTACGTAGTAAAGCCGCTGGCCAGGAACCTTATAAAACAACGGTACGCGAGCCTCTGTAGCAGGCCGCAGCCCCGCCCATGTGCGCAGAATCCGACTCTCATACAGGTCCGGAAAGACGAAATAAGCTCGCCGCAAAATATCCAGCAGGCCGCCCACAGTTAGGGAGGGATCTAATCCCTTTTCTTCTGCGGTGCCGCCGAGGATGATGTAGCCGGGTTTCGGCACTGCGTAGCCATAGCCCATCATACGATTGAAGTAGCGCACAGGCGCAGGAAGCCAGTCTGGCGCCGGAGCCTCTATCGCTACCATCTGCCCGCGCACAGGATACACCCGAAAAGGCAGTTCTAACCCCTCCGTCGGTACCCCTACGCACAGAATAACTACCTCTGCCTCGTAAACACCGGCAGGACCATGCAGGTAATATGTTGAGCCGGTACACTCTACCCTCATGATAGGGGTATGAGAGTGAAAGACGGCACCCAGCTTTTGGGCAGCTTCTACCAGGCGGTCACGCAAATATTCTGGCACGATGTGGCCCTCATCTGGGGCGAAGCTCCCCGCCGGAATACGAGGGGAAATGTGTGGTAAGCGCTTCCGAAGGGCCGCACCCTCTAACCATTCTACGGTAAGCCCCTGGGCTTGCTCAAAAGCTACTCGCCGCTGCACATACGGCACATCCTCGGGCATAAGCGCTAGTTCGTATGTACCTGAAGGCCGATACCCAATGTCGCCCAGTTCGGCGGCCCATTCTGGGTAGCGTTGGCGGCTGGTGAGCATGGCCCGCAAAAGGGATAGCTCTTCAAATTCAGCCTCATAGGCTGGGGACAGCATCCCCGCTGAGGCCGTCATAGCCCCTTCTCCGGCACCGCGTGCATCAAATACATAGGGGGGATGGCCTTGTTTTGCGAGCTGCCAAGCAATGGCCAGCCCTGCGGCACCTGCGCCGACAACTGCAACCTCAGCCGCCTTGCCGGGCATAGACGAGCTCTACCTGGTCGCCCTCCGCTAAGTGAACTGATGCCCATTCGCTGCGGCGCAGCACTCGGCGATTGACTGCGACAGCTACCCCTACCTGGCCCGCATCTACCCCCAGACGCTCCAAAAGCGCATATATCGTAAGCCCCTCCGGAAGCTGCACCGCTTCACCGTTGAGCCGCACTTGCATACATAGAAAGAAACAATTTCGCGGTGCGTTGAATCACCTCCCGCATGGGCGTATAGGTAAATCCCGCAAACGCCCGTGTAATCTTTGAGCCATCATACCGAAACTCTGCACTGGAAGTGCGAGCGGTCTCTCGCGTCACAGCGGCCGGCAGCCCAAACCATCGCCCCATATACTCCATAGCCCACCCTACCCCCATAGCTACGGCTTTCGGCAGAGGGAAGCGCGGCGGGCGCTTGCCAATAGCCTCCGCTACTTCCGTAAAAAGCTGACGATACCGCCAGTTTTCTGCCACCAGGATATAACGCTCTCCCCATCCCTGCGGGTGCTCTGCAAGCCCCCGAAAGGTCGCCTCTACCACGTCCCATACACCGACAAAGCCATTGATACCGATAGGATAGGCTGGAAGCCCCCCCCAAACCATCTTGAAAAACGCCGGCGATCCCTTATCCCAACTGATATACGGCCCCACAATAATCCCTGGATTGAGAATGAGCACGGAGAGACCTTCTTCGGCTCCGCGCCAGACCTCTTTCTCGCCGAGATACTTCGTGTAGCCGTAGTGGGTATTATAGGGGGAGTCTTCCCAAAAGGCAGCTTCGGTAATGGCTTCTTTGGGGTCTTCTGGCCGCCCCAATGCCGCAATAGAACTGAGATACACAAAGCGAGGCACCCCAGCTTCCAGCGCAGCATTGACGAGGTGGCGTGTGCCTTCTACATTTGTTTTATACATCCAGCTGCGAGCCCGAGGGGAGAAACTGATGGTCGCCGCAAAGTGAAGTATCGCTTCTGCCCCTCGGACGGCTTCCAAGAGGCCTTGCGGGTCTTCAAGAGAAACCTGCACGACCTCCACCTCTCCCAAGTAGGGCTTCAGCACTGGATGCTGGGGATTGCGCACGAGAAGTCTAAGCGGGGCCGGCCGACCTCGAGCCGCCCATTCTGACAGAAAAGTATAACCTAAAAAGCCTGTCGCGCCTGTTACGACCCACATGCCTTAAAGGTAGGGCAAATACTGCCTCTTCAGGACAGGGTAGGCTTGGAAAGGGACAGAAGTCCTATGGCTTGCCGGACCCGCCCAAGGGTCTGCACAGCGGTGGAACGAGCCTTTTCAGCGCCAATCTGTAATACTCGCTCTAACGCCGAAGGGTCCGACCGCCACTCTCGGTAGGCTTCTCGCTGGGGAGCAAATCGCTCACGCAGCGCTT
Organism: uncultured Bacteroidia bacterium; assembly: GCA_937995505.1. GTDB lineage: Bacteria > Bacteroidota > Bacteroidia > SpSt-205 > SpSt-205 > SpSt-205. Next base: position 8,135 of record CALKJV010000119.1, read on the forward strand.
CAAAAAGGGCTTCCTTCGCTTGCCCGTAGCCATACCCGCCAGCTAAGTAGCGCTGTCGCATCTCCTCTACCGCTGCTGCGGGCGCTACCGACGCATATAGCCGAAATACCGTACACTTTTCCGGGTCCTTAGGGGCCGCTACCGGCGTAGGATCAGTAACGATGCGCTTTACCCGCTTATGTAGCTCGTCCAAATCCCCCAGCACATCCAGGGTATTGTCGTAGCTTTTGCTCATCTTACGGCCATCTATGCCAGGCAGTACCATAACTTCCTCCCGAAAGACCGGCTCTGGCAGCTTGAAGGTTTCTCCATACGTTCGGTTGAAAGCTCCAGCTATATCCCGCGTAATCTCTAGGTGCTGCTTCTGATCCTTGCCGACCGGCACAAGCTCAGCCTGATAAAGCAGAATATCGGCTGCCATTAGCACGGGATAGGTAAAAAGCCCAGCGGAAACTTCAGCGAGGTTGGCAGATTTTTCCTTAAAAGAGTGGGAGTTCGCCAACATCGGGTACGGAGTGAGGCAGCTGAGGTACCACGCAAGCTCGGTTACTTCCGGCACATCGGATTGCCGAAAAAACACATGCTTATCGGGGTTTAGCCCACAGGCAAGCCATGTCGCACCGACAGCGTATGTATTTCCTTGCAGCTGGCTGGGGTCTCGGATGCTGGTAAGCGCGTGTAAATCCGCAATAAAGAAGTAGGCGGGCTCGGATTGGCTCTCTGCTAGCTCAATAGCGGGCGATATGGCCCCCAGCAGATTCCCTAAGTGCGGCTTTCCTGAGCTCTGTATACCAGTCAGGACGCGGCTCATGCCTGCGACTGCGGCTGAGTGCCCGGATACGGATGTTTATTTTTCGGCTTGCGTGGACGGAACTTCCCAAACGTGCCTCGCCAGATCTTCCCGCGGCGAGTGCGTCTATCGCCTTTTCCCATGGGGGGCAAAGCTACAAATTTTTTCCCTTCTCACGATTCAGCTTGCCATACCCATTGCTCTTCCCGAAAGGATACATGCATTTCGGTGGGGCCTTCCTTCGGCGCTGCTCTCCCGATGACCTGAGCGGCTATGCCCTGCTCCTGCGCTATGGCTATGATCTCCTCTGCTACCGTCGGCTCTACATACAGCTCTATCCGATGTCCCATGTTTAGCGTCGCAAAGAGGTCGCGCCAAGGCCGTGCGCCTTCCAGCGCAGCAAAAAGCGGAGGTAGGGGCAGAAAAGCCTCCTTCTCAATGTATGTGCTAGGAAGGTACTTGAGGGCTTTACGCTGCCCCCCACCGGTGCAGTGTATCACCGCATACAGCTGCGTCCGATACGCCGCATAAATTGCTCGTAGTACCGGCAAGTAGGTACGCGTCGGGCTCGTAAGAAGGTAGCCTAAGGGATGTTCTCCTATGCGGTCTGAAAGAAGGTATCGCCCTTGATAGGGGTGAGGATGCTCGGGAGATACGCTTTCTGGGAAGCGCTGCGCATAGGTCGGATGCAAAAGAAGATGACGCACAGCGGTAAGGCCATTACAACCAATGCCGCTATTGTATTCGGTCTCGTAGGTAGCTTGCCCGTAGCTGGCAAGGCCGATGATAAGTACTTCTTTTTCTGGGCGGCGCAAAGGTAGAAGCTGATTTGCAGGGCAGCGCGCAGCGGCAGTGGCCTCTACCCCGAGGGTGCGTACCACATCGGGCATGTCGGCGGTTTCTCCGCCCGCTACTCGCGCTGAAATGCCCCACGTCTCCAATTGCTGTACAAAAGCATATACCCCCTCTATAATCGCTCGCACCACTTCATCAGGGATGTGGAAGGGATTACGAGTAAGGGTAGTAGAGAAGACAAATCCCTCTACAATGCCGCTACACGCTAAGTCATCGGTATTCATAACCAGGGCATCCTGAGCGAGCTTATGCCAAAGGGTAAGGTCGCCCGTCTCTCGCCACCAGAGGTAAGTTAGCACACCTTTGGTGCCTACGCCATCGGCATGAAGGGCAAAGCTATAAGCCGGATCGCCCGCTATATCAGGCCAAACCGCTGCAAAGTATTCCGTACTGTGGCTGGGCAGCCCCGCTAAGAAGGGCTTGTGCGCAGAAACGCCTAACTGCCGGTACCAATCACTCACGGTCAGAACGCTTTTTTCGCCCAAAGACAGAGAAATGCACAAACCGCTCGGGATGAAGCCGAAGCTCGTCTAAGAGAGCTTTGAGGCTGAGGGTAGTTTTGTCCAGGTCGCGGTAGAGCTTACCATCTCGTAAGAAAAGGCCGGCGGTACCTTCTCCTTCATTGAGCAGGCGAAGGGTCGTATGCAGCTGGGCAGAGACGGAGTCTACTTGTCGCAGCAGGTGGGGAAGCTGAGCCCCTACTGAGTCGGTAGCCCGCTCTACACTGCCTAAGGTGGCTACGAGGCGGGGACGCAGCTCGCTCAGAGTTTTATCCAGCTCGCCTAAGGACTGCCGCAGGGCCGCTGTAGTAGGCGTGAGCTCCCTACGAGTCTCCGTAGTTAGGGCTTCAATAGACTCCAGCGTGCGCGGGATAGCCCCGCGCTGCTCCAGCAGGGCATTGATATGGCTTGCAGTCTGGTTGAGCTGCATCAGAAGGGAGTCAAGCCTATCTCTAACGGGACGCACCTCTTGAAGTACCTTGTCAAACATCCCAGTAGCCAAGCTATCCCGCAAGGTGTCTCCCTCCTGGGCCAAGGTCTGTGCAGAACCGGGTACGATCCAGAGCCCCTTCGTACCGAGGAGGTCCAAGTTGGTAATCGTAGCGCGGCTATCTATGGGTAGGGGTATCTCGCGCAGTACCTCAAACTCAATAAGCACCTCTCCGGTTTTAGGGTTGAAGCTCAAGTTCTGTACTTGCCCGACCTTGTAGCCGCGGTACAGCACCTTATCGCTGGTTGAGAGATTATCGGCATTCTGAAAGACAGCGTAGTATGTATTATAGCGCTGGAAAATAGAATGGCCTTTGAGGTAATTTAGCCCAAAAAAGAGGATGATCGCAGCAGCTACTGCTATGAGTCCGATTTGGGCTTCACGAGAGATGTGAAGTGGCATCGCTACAAAAATACGCTGCCCACGAGCTGTGGGCAGCGTGGAGGGAAAACTCGGCTGATACGCTGCTTACTTGAGAAAGACGACCAAAATGGCCACTACTTCTGCGATGAGGGCTACCCCTTCAATAAGAGCGGCGGTGAGGATCATGTTATTGCGGATATCCCCGGCCGCAGAAGGCTGTCGAGCGATTCCTTGTAAGGCAGCAGAGGCCAAAAGGCCAATTCCAATGCCTGCACCAATAGCTGCGATGCCGGCGCCGATGGCGGCGCCCATGTAGTGTAGCGTAGAGGCTGCTTCTAACCACATATCGGGTGCAAAGGTAAAGACTTTTAGTGGGACTCCTCCAAAGCCATCCCAATAAAGACCGAGGATAGCATCGTAAAAATGTACGCCTGCAATGCGGCTACCAGCGTTTCTAAGGCCATCACAAAAAGACCCAAGAGCAGCGAAAAAGGCGAGATCCCAAACCCCACCACAGGCGACTGCAGCGCCGCCGATAGAATAAAAATGAGCCCGATAATAGATAACATCATCAGGTGCCCTGCAAGAATATTGGCGAAAAGACGCATCATGAGCGCAAAGTGCTTCGTAAATACGCCGATAAGCTCTATGGGCATCAGGAAAATTTTGAGTGGCACGGGCATACCGGGGTACCAAAAAATGTGCTGCCAGTAGGCCTTAGTACCATTGAACTGGCCAATAAGAAATGTGAGGGACGACAAAAAGAAGGTAAGGGTGATATTGCCCATGATGTTAGAGTTTAGCGGGGTAAGGCCGAAAAGGTTACTTAGCCAGATAAAGAAGAACGCCGTAAGGAGGTAAGGCAGAAAACGGTGGGTATGGTGATGGAGGTTAGGGCGAACGACCTCATCACGCACGAAAAGAATGATGGGTTCCAGAATGCGTGCCATGCCGCGCGGAGGCGCAACTCCGATCTGAGCGTAGGTTTTGGCAGCAGAACGCGCTATCCAGAAAAGAAGAAGCCCTACCAGGAGAAGCTGAAAGGCGGTCTTCGTAAGCGAGAAGTCCAATACAGGCTGGCAGTCCAAAGCGGCTATTTTGCCGTCTTTTGTGAGGGTATAGCCCCGAGGCTCTAAAGAGGCTTGTATCTCCTCTAAGGTGTGACCCTTCACGAAAAACATGGAAAGCCCTTGCTTAGGGTGGTACAAGATGCGGGGCAGAGGCACGCTGATAGCAAAGTAATGGGTAGAACCGTCTGGATTTTTCCCCCATGGTATGTCGGTGATGTGCCAATCATAGCTGTCTTTCACATGCTCCAGGATAAAGTCGGTGGAGCCACTACCCCCTCCGGCCCAGGCTACGGAGCCGAGGGTAACTAAGGTAAGGAGGGTTCGTCTCATACAGGGCCGCGCAAGTTACGAAGAGAGAGGAGAGCCTCGGCGGTCAGAAAGATCCCCAAGCCCAAAAGACTTACTAGGAGATAGGGCTTGAGGGCAGGGCTAAAGTACCAAGCCCACACCCCTACCCAGAGCGGGAGGAGCACCAGACGCAGCAAAGTGGGCAGAAGCAACTGCCCCACACGCTGCGCGCGCTGACGCAGGAGAAAAGATATTCCTGTCAGGGCGCCTATCCCTATCCAGTTCAGCAGGCAAGCCAGGAGCGTGGCCTCCCCTAAGTGCTTGCCCCAGAGGAGGATCAGCCCTACCCCGCCCAAGGTTATGCCTATCAGAGCCAGCATCGCCTTCATAGGCGCACGATTCGCCACACCACATGTCCTACAGCTAAAAGACCCCCTACCAGCATGCCGAAGGGGCGAGTACCTGCGTAACGGTCTGCGAGATACCCCAAGGCCAGCCACCCCAGCAGAATCCCCGCTATCTCCGTACCAAAAGCTAGAAGGCTTTTCCAGCTATCGGGTGGGTTGGACTTCGGCTTCGGCGTAGAGGGCATCTATCGCACTGGCGTATTGGCTCAAAAGCACGCGGCGTTTGAGCTTAAGGGTAGGCGTAAGCTCCCCTCCTTCAATCGTCCATTCCTTAGTCAGCAGGAGGAACTTCTTGACCCGCTCAAACTGCGAGAATTGGGTATTGATGCGCTCTACTTCGCTTTGTATGAGCTCTATCACTTTCGGGTGATGTACGAGATCTTCTCGGCTGCTGAAAGAAATACCCTGCTCCTGGGCCCACTTCTCTAAGGTGAGGAAGGAAGGTACAAGCAAAGCCGCCGGAAACTTGCGATATTCTCCAATCACCATAGCTTGCTCAATGAAGAGGGAGCTCTTGAGGGCAGACTCAATAGGTTGAGGCGCAATGTACTTTCCGCCAGCGGTCTTAAAGAGTTCTTTTTTGCGGTCTGTGATGTAGAGAAATCCGTCTCTGTCTAATTTGCCCACATCGCCAGTGTAAAACCAGCCCTCTTTGAGCACATCAGCGGTAGCTTCGGGGTTTTTGTAGTAACCCACCATAATGTTGGGGCCTTTTACGGTGATCTCGCCTTCTCCTTCGGTATAGCCTTCTAGGGGTTCAATGCGTACTTGCACGCCGGGGATAGGCTTGCCGACAGAACCGAGTCTATGTGCATCAAAGGTATTTACAGAAATGACGGGAGAAGTTTCTGTGAGACCGTATCCTTCCATGATCGGGATGCCTGCGCCCCAGAAGGTACGAGCGAGGTATTTCGGTAAAGCGGCAGCCCCCGTCACAATCAATCGCACATTGCCGCCGAGGGCTTGCTTCCATTTTTTGAAGATAAGCGCGCGAGCCAGAGAAAGCTGCAGGCGATAGCCAAGGGAATAGGTAGCAGCTTTTTCGGGATCATAGTCACGCACCAGCCCAAGCGCCCAGAAAAAGAGCGTCCGCTTGAGGCCTGTGAGAGAATTTCCGGTGGCTAGGATGCGCTCGTATACTTTTTCTATAAGACGCGGCACAGCTGTAAAGACCTCGGGCCGCACTTCCCGCAGGTTTTCTCCAATTGTGTCCAAACTTTCCGCATAGTAAATCCCTATGCCCATAGAAAGATAACTGTAAAACACCGTGCGCTCAAAGCTGTGATTGAGCGGAAGGAAGCTTAGAGCTTTGAGGCGAGGTCCAGCCTGCTGCCGAGGTAGCAGGTTAATAGCGCGGATAGTTAGGACATTAGATACGATGTTATGGTGGGTCAGGATGACACCTTTGGGCATGCCCGTAGTACCCGAAGTGTAGAGAAAAGTCGCCCAGTCCTGGGGTTGAACGGCCTCCTTGTAGGGGGTTAGGTCTGTCGTATCGCTTTCTCCTAAGGCCAGAAACTCCCGCCAAAGCGTAGCTCCCGGCTCAGGGTCAAAAACATATACTTTTTCCAGGCTGGGGCAGTTCGGTAGGATAGATTGAACCTTCTGCCACACTTCCCCTCCCGAGCAGAAAAGTATCCGGCTCTCCGAATGCTGCAGGATGTACTCGTAGTCTTTAGCTACGGAGTTTGCGTACATGGGCACTACAATAGCGCCTATCTGAATAGCGCCTAAGTCTATGAAGTTCCATTCTGGGCGGTTAGGGGAGACGAGGGCGACTTTATCGCCTTTCTGGATGCCGAGCTTGAGGAGGGCGCGGCTTGCGGTATCGGCGATGCGAGCTACTTCTTGGGTGCTGTAAGTTTTCCAGGTGCCGTCTTTTTTAGCGGCGAGGGCATCGGACCGAGGCGATTGCAGCTGCTCAGTGAGGAGGTCGTGTAATCGGCGTATCTCCATGCCGCAAATATAGCAAAAAGGGGGTAGGTGGTAAGCCGGGTTCTGTGTCTACTCCTGCATTTCTCTGAGCGGCCTACCCGCCGACTATGGGAGCGGTCTTCGTCGGCTGCTTGGCCTTGCGCGGGTCGGGGGTTGCCCTAAGGGGACGCTCTTACCGTCCCTTTTCACCCTTACCTGCGGGGCAGGCGGTGTGTTTTCTGTGGCCCTATCCGTCTACCGCCCTTGCGGCGCGGTAGCCCTACCTTTCAGTAGGCGACCTGCTCCCTCGCGCCCGGACTTTCCTCTGGAGGCGGCTTTCTCCTCCAGCGCAGGAGCCCCTACCCCCTTATCGCTCCGCAAAATCTAGCCCTAAGATACGAAATTCCGCCCGCCGATTCGCCTGCTCATCGGCATCCGAAAGCTCCGGATAGATAAGCGGCTGCGACTCCCCATATCCCACGGAGGCGAGGCGCTTCGGATTGATGCCTTTATTTACCAGGTACTCCACTACTGACTTGGCGCGGTTGTTAGAGAGCTTGATGTTGTACTGCTCGCTACCATTTGTATCGGTATGGGCCCCGATTAGAATGCGCAGAGTAGGATTCTGCTGGAGCAGTGTCACAAGCCGATCCAATTCTGAGGCTGCATCCGGCCGAATGTCGTACTTATCAAAGTCAAAGTAAATATTCTGTAGCACGATGGGCCGAGCGATCTCAATGCGGTCTAAGAAGATATCTATATCGGCCTCCAAGTCCATAGATTTCGTGGCATCTTTGGTAGAGACGCCGACTTCATTGGCGAGGTATTCAGGGGCATTGCCGATGAGGCGATAGTCTTTCCCGGGTTCGAGCGTGAAGCGATAGGCCGCACTCTGGTCGGTATTGAAGGTATCCACGGGCAGAAGCTTATCGCCTTGCACCTCATATAGAGTAACCGTAGCAAAGGGAATGGGGAGCTTAGTGGAGGCATCGCGCACGGTGCCATGGACGGCTAGCTCAATTTTCGGCCGAAGGATGCGCTTTACAGTGTAGATATCGTCTCGACCGCGCCCACCTGGCCGATTAGAGGCAATAAAACCGAGGGTATCTTGTTTGACCCAGACGAGGGAAAAGTCATCATAAGAGGAATTTATGGGGCTGCCGAGGTTTACGGGCTGCTGCCAGTTTGCGAGGCGCCCCTCAGAGCGAAAGACATCATACCCCCCCAGCCCCGGATGCCCATCCGACGCAAAGTACAGCGTACGCCCGTCTTTCCCCACATGCGGGTAAATCTCATTGAAAGGCGTATTGATAATCTTACCCGCATGCACGGGAGCGCCCCATTCTTTGCCGACCTTTTGGGCGTACCAGATATCGGTGCCCCCTAGCCCGCCGTCTCTGTCAGAAATAAAATACATAAGGTTCCCATCGGGCGAGAGGGTCGGCTGCGCATCATAGGTGGGCACGAGCTTCTTTTTGCCCCGAGAATTGACCTGTACTTCGCGTTTGCCCGCCAGAGCTTCTATTTTCTCAAAAGGACCCCACTCTTTTTTCTGGGGATCAAAAGTGCTCTGATAGATACCACAGCCCCATTTTTTGCGATATTGGCCTTCGCCGCAGATGGTGTAATACATCGTAAGCCCGTCAGGAGCGATGACAGCGCTACCGTCATTCGCAGAAGTATTGACTTTCTTACCGAGATTCTGGACTTTGCCTGCCACTTTTCCGAGAAAAGCTGTATCGCTCTTAAGCTGCACCACCCATAGATCCGAGTAGGTAGGCTCCCCATACTCAGGGAAGCGGGCCGTACTCTGCCCTCCCGTACGATGGCTGGTAAATATCAGGAAGGTATCGCTTTTGACCACAAAGAGGGCAGGCGCATACTCACTGGCTTGCCCATTGACCGCAGTGAGGGCCGCCAGCTCGTAATCAGGCTGCTGACCTAAAATCTTTTCCGCTAGCCGGCACCCTTCCAAATCTATCTCCGCTTGCTTGCGTAGGATGTCCTGTGCCTTATGCCGCCGCAGAAACTCCTCAAAGGACTGTATCGCCTCTGGGTATCGCCCTAATTTTTTCTGTGCAATGCCCAAGTCTAAATATAGGGTGTCATTTGTCTCGGAGTTTATGGCAAGGGCTTTTTGGTAGGCCTCTACCGCTTGCTCAGTATTATTTGTGTACCAGTAGCAGCGGGCTAAGCGATAGGCCGCATATTGATTAGTAGGCTCTAAGGAGAGTACCTGCTTGTAAAGTTCAGCGGCTTTTTCAGGGTTGCGATAGACATAGTACTCTTTGTCGGCCTCAGCCAGGAGCTTTCGCACCTTGCCGGATTGTGCCCAGAGCGTAGCTGCGCCCACGAGAAGGATAGCCAGTCGCGACATGCCAGCGCAAAGATAGCATGAAAACTCCAAACCTGCCCTCCTCAGCGCTCGCTATCTTTGTAGCATGTGGAGTACCGCGCAAGCTCGTGAAGCATTCCTACAATTTTTTGCCGAGAAGGGCCATGTTATCGTGCCCTCCGCCCCCTTAGTCAATGCCCAAGACCCCAGCCTCTTTTTCGTCAATGCGGGTATGAATCCGTTCAAGGACATTTTCACTGGCCTAAAAGAAGCCCCCCACCCCCGCATAGCCGACACTCAAAAATGCCTGCGAGTCTCCGGCAAACACAATGACTTAGAAGAGGTCGGCCATGACACCTATCACCATACCTTCTTTGAGATGCTGGGTAATTGGTCTTTCGGAGACTACTTCAAGGCCGAAGCCATCGCCTGGGCTTGGGAATTGCTGACAAGGGTGTATAAGCTCCCCCCCGAACGGCTTTATATCACCGTCTTCGGGGGAGACGAGGAATGGGGGCTGCCCAAAGACTCAGAGACGTATGAGCTATGGCAGCGGTTTGTACCGGCCGAACGCATCCGATTTTTCGGCAAGAAAGATAACTTCTGGGAGATGGGCGAAACGGGTCCATGCGGCCCTTGTACGGAGATCCACATAGACCTGCGCTCTAACGGCTCCGATTCCGCTGCCCCCCTCCTCAATACCGGCAACCCCCTAATAATTGAACTTTGGAACCTCGTCTTCATCCAATACAATCGCCGTTCCGATGGACAGCTGGACCCCCTCCCTCTCAAAAGCGTAGATACAGGTATGGGCTTAGAGCGACTCGCTATGGTGCTGCAAGGGCAAAACTCTACCTATGATATAGACCTTTTCCGCACTCTACGGGTTCAGGTGGAGCACCTCACAGGTCACGCTTATAGTAGCGGGGGGCTTAGTGAGGTCGCTATCCGAGTAGTGTGCGATCACATTCGAGCGATAACCTTCGCTATTGCCGACGGGCAGCTCCCCAGTAACGTAGGGGCCGGGTATATCTTACGACGCCTACTGCGGCGCGCCGTACGCTATGCCTATCAGTATTTAGACCAGCAGAAACCCTTCCTCTATCAGCTCGTACCTACCTTAGCGGAGCTGTATGCCGATACTTTCCCCGAAGTGCAGCAGCAGCTGGACACCCTGCAGCGGGTCATCCAAGGAGAGGAAGAAAGCTTCTTGCATACGCTGGGGCGGGGGCTCAATCGGATAGAGAGCTACTTAGCCCAGCAGAAAAATGGAAACACTCTCCCAGGGGAAATTGCCTTTGAGCTATACGATACCTACGGCTTTCCTTTAGACCTGACGCAACTGATTGCCCGGGAGAAGGGTTTCGCAGTGGACCAGTCCGGCTTTGAAGCCGCCCTCCAGCAGCAAAAAGAGCGCAGCCGCAAAGCCACTCGGCGCACCCATGGGGATTGGATTGAGCTTGCAGAAGGCGAACATTCCCAATTTGTGGGGTACGATGTATATGAGACCCGCTCGGTTATCGTACGCCTGCGAGAGAGTCGAGAGGCAAAAGGCACGTTTTATCATGTGGTCCTGGACAAGACACCTTTCTACCCCGAGGGGGGCGGGCAAGTAAGCGATGCAGGGCAGCTGCGCCGAGGCCGCCAAGCCCTCCCTGTCGTGCATGTGTATCGCGAGCAGGATACGATTATCCATGTACTCTCTGAGCTGCCCCGCGATCCCGAAGGCGAATGGTTTGCCGGTATTGACATCCCTCGCAGAGAGGCCACTTCCCAGCACCACACCGCTACCCACCTCCTTCATGCCGCTCTGCGCGAAATCTTAGGGCCCCATGTGCGACAAAGCGGCTCTCTCGTAGCCCCGCAGCGCCTACGCTTTGACTTTACCCATCCCCAAAAACTCTCCTCTGAGGAACTGCACGAAATAGAATCTCTTGTCAATGCCAAAATCGCTGCCGCTTTAGCCCGTCGAGAGTATCGGAGCATCCCCTACGCAGAAGCCCTGCAAAAAGGAGCGATGGCGCTTTTCGGGGAGAAGTACGGCGACACCGTGCGCATGATTGAGTTTGGTGGGCGCTTCTCTCGGGAGCTGTGCGGAGGCACGCACGCAGCAAATACCTTAGAGCTGCGCTACTTCAAAATCCTTAGCGAGTCGGCCAGTGCTGCTGGGATCCGCCGCATAGAGGCTGTAGCCGGGCAAGCCTTCATTGACTGGGTCCAAGAGCAGCTCAATGCCGCCGCTGCCCTGCACGCCCTCCTCAAAAACCCTCCCAATCCTCACAAAACCTTAGAAAAGCTCCTGCGCGAAACCGAAGCCCTACAAGAGCAGCTTCACCAATGGCAAAACCTGTATGCCGAAGAGCTTAGCTCTCAATGGGTACAGTCTGGAAGGCTTTCCTCGGACCAGCCCCTCTTAGCTGAAGTGCAACTGCCGGAGGGTACTTCAGCTCGGGACTTCCTGCAAATCCTGCATAAAAAACACCCCCAGCATACGCTCGTTCTTTTGCTGCGGCAGGGCTCAGAGGCCCTCTTAGGGGTAGCCGCACCTGGAAAAGCCCAGGAAATCTTCCAGCAAATGGCTCGTCTCACCGGCGCTAAAGGTGGTGGCAATGCACAGATCGCTCTCGGCAAACTCCCCCAAAATCACGCCTCCCTGCCCGCCCTCAAAACTACCTTGAGTAGCTTCTCTTCGTAAAACTTCTTACCTTTGCCGTATGCGTATCGCAGCATTCACCACTACCCTTCTCATCAGCTTACTGAGCTTAGGCTGTAAAGGCAAGGAAGGTCCTCAAGGCCCGCCAGGTCCCCAAGGTCCACAAGGTCCCGCCGGGCAAGACCTCGTGCTCCCGCAACAAGGCTTTATCCGTGGGGAGGCTAAAGGGAAAGATAACAGCGGAAGTCCCTTCGACTTTTCCTTCTCTTACTCTTTTGCCTTCTCGCCAGGCACCTGGCGAAGTATTAATGCTACTACAAAAGAGTTTGAGTTCGGTCGAGGAGATAGTTTGGGAATTGGCTATCTATCGTTTAGCTTCCAGCACAATAGCACAAATAATACCGTCTCAAATGTATCTATAGAAGGGCAAGCCGCTGATATTTCTACCAGACCTGTACCTACCTATAATGTACAAGTAATACCTGCCGTTCCCGGCTTTTTCCCTGGTACCACACAGCAAATTACCGATCTCACTGTGAATGGCGATTCTATTAGCGGAAAGTTCCTTTACATCCGCCCCAGTTATAACGTTCCAAACATAGGTACAAACACACATCCGGATACGGTAGAAGGCACCTTTGGCGTGCGCTTAGTGCCCACTCGCAGCTACGGTCGCACAGCAGGGCAGTAGAAAATCCAAGATACCTTACCTTTTACTGGTTTGGCTTTGCAGCCAGGCCAGTATTTCTTTTGGGCTATTCTCTGGAGAGACGCTAGTGCGCACAAGGGCGACTTTGCCTTCAGGATTGATGACGACAATATCTCGGCTACACATCCCCATGAAGCGCTTGACCCCGAAAACCAGGGCCTGCCGACCGCTCCTAAGGGCTAGACCGAGTGACTTGTTTTCATAAAAAAGCTCTTACCTTTGCGGCATGCGTATCGTAGTACTTACCGCTACCTTCATCATCAGCCTACTGAGCTTAGGCTGTAAACGCAAAGAAGGCCCTCAAGGCCCGCCAGGCCCCGCCGGACAAGACCTAACGCGCCCAAAGCGAGGCTTCATCCAGGGAGTCGCTCGCGGGAGAGACAATGACGGAAGAGATTTTACTATCCCTTTTTATTACTCTTTTGAGCCTTATCCAGGCTACCGAACTAGAATTGATAACTATACAGAAAGATTCTCATTTTATCGAGAGGATAGTTTAGGGATTGGATATGTTAGTATTAGTTTTAAGTACGATAGGTCTACTAGATCCATAACTGATCTCCAAATTTACGGAGAAGCAGCCGATATTGATGCAAGAGACTTTATACCTACTTATACGTTCTCTGGATACTACATGAATGTAACTGGTGATGAAATATCAGATCTTGTTATCGGAGAGGACTCTATTAGTGGTAAATTCAAGGTTGTCATGCAAGCTAGTCCACCTAATAACTTGTATCCAGATATTGTGTCAGGTAGTTTCGGAGTACGCTTACTGCGTACTCGGGAATATAATCGCATGGCTGGACAGTAAAATCTCCTCAGAGTGCTTCACTTCCCACTGGTCTGGCTTTGGAGCCAGGCCAGTATTTCTTTTGGGCTATTCTCTGGAGAGACGCCGGTGCGCACAAGGGCGACTTTACCCTCAGGATTGATGAC
>CALKJV010000120.1 GCA_937995505.1 uncultured Bacteroidia bacterium
TACAGAGATCTGTGACCGGACGGCAGGAGCTCCTGAGAGGCTTTCTGAGCCATACATGTGGCAAATATAGGGAATTGTAGTCGCGATTCTGTATTGCGCACAAGGGGTGGGCGTATCACAGGAGGGCTGTATATTTGCCGCATGTGGTCCTATCGTAGTCTTTGGCTTGCGTCGGTTTTAGGCAGCAGCTCCGCGCAGGAGGGATAGGGCAGATACAGCCGCTAATGGCTACTTAGGGCTCAATACCCATGCTATCTTGATTGCCTACCTCAATGCCATTAAGGAGCTCAAAGCTGAAAATGATCGCCTCAAAGCTGCCTTGTACGAAGAGACTCGGCGGCTCCGGGCCGGCGAGAAGTGCTTCGCAGTCGCTTAGAAGCCCGAGAGAAAGGCCCCAGCGCGCCATAAGGGGGGCCGAGCAGTTGAGGAGCTATGTAGGCGTGGTTTTGCATTCCAGAATGAAACTTTTCCCCTACATTTGCGGTTATATGGCACTGATGCGGTACCTAGTAGGGATAGTAGGCTTAGTAGGGCTATTGTGGGGGCAGATAGGGGCCGATGCGAAAGCCCGTGCCGTAGAGCTCGCCCTCCAAGCCAGCCAAAGCACAGCTCCCTTTGATTGGACCGGCCTCCTGTGGAAGGTCCTCTGGATTGAGACAATCCTCATAGTGTTTCTGAGCTTTCGCTTCGTGCAGCTCCTCGTGCGCTACACAGGCTATGACCCCTTTGCCAGCTGGAACCGGGATAAAGTCAATATGCGCCTGTGGCTTGTCATCGGTGCAGCGGGGCTCCTCCTAGCCTTATGGGGTACCTTCAAATATGCGCACCTGTACCTGCCTGAGTCAGCGTCAGTACACGGAGCTTACATTGACTCGCTGCGCAATTTCATCTTGGGCTTTACCTATCCGGCGTTTATTCTCGTACACCTCTTGCTCTTTTATATGATTTGGCGCTACTACAATGGCCGTTCCACAGCTGCAGTCTATCAAGAGACGCATCATGGATTAGAGCGAACAGCCCTCATCGCTATCTCTATTCCTGTTCTTATTATAGCAGGTTGGGGCATTTACGTGTGGAGCTTGCCGGTGCATGGGCAGAAGCCCACAGCTGACCAGAGAACAGTAGAGATAGAGGTAGTAGCAGAGCAATTTCAGTGGCGTGTACGCTATCCTGGCGCAGATGGGAAGCTGGGGCGCTACCACTATACCCTCATCGGGGGAGAGAATGTGCTGGGTATAGACTTTACTGACCCTAAGGCACAAGATGATATCCTACCTGCCCTAAAAGAGATACATGTTCCCGTGGGTTCGCTTGTAACTGTGCACATACGCTCCAAAGACGTGCTGCACTCCTTTTACCTTCCCCATTTCCGTACGCATGTATATGCGGTGCCGGGGCAGAAGAATCAAGTTATGTTTGTACCTAAGTATACCACACAAGAGATGCGGCGGCGCACGGGCAATCCGGAGTTTGATTACGAGCTGGCATGCAATCAGCTGTGCGGCGGTGCGCACTACAACATGCGCATGCGAGTCGTCGTAGAAACCTGGGAGGAGTATCAAAAGTGGCTTTCTACGCAGAAGCCTGCTTACACGCCTCCCGCCCAAGTAACTGAGCAGAAAACTCACTCTCAAACCTTATAAGTTATGGCAGCGCATAGTACGACAGCGGTGGCCCATGCAGCCGAGCATACGGCGCATGAACATCACGATCCTCACCATCACAAGGAGACCTTCTGGACGAAGTACATCTTCAGCCAGGATCACAAGACCATCGCCAAGCAGTTTCTCTTGACAGGCTTTATTTCCGGCTTCATAGGGATTTTGCTTTCGGCGATTTTCCGGCTCCAGCTAGCTTTTCCGGATACGAGCTTCCCATTTTTGGAGACGATTTTAGGGAAGTGGGCGCCGGAGGGGCGTTTGGACCCGAACTTTTACATGGCGCTTGTCACCATGCATGGTACGATCCTGGTCTTTTGGCTACTCACAGGGGGGCTAAGCGGGACTTTTGCGAACCTGCTCATACCGCTACAGATTGGTGCTCGGGATATGGCGTCGCCTTTCCTCAATATGCTCTCCTTCCACTTTTTCTTCTGGGGGACTGTGGTGCTTTTTGCGTCTTTCTTTGTGAGCACTGGGCCAGCTGCTGCGGGCTGGACAGTATATCCGCCCCTCAGTGCCCTCCCTCAGTCCATGCCCGGGTCAGGGCTTGGGATGATACTATGGATTTTGGCTATCGTGCTTTTTGTGGTAGGGGTGCTCATGGGCGGGCTCAACTACATCACTACGGTGCTCAACATGCGCACGCAAGGAATGTCGCTGATGCGCATGCCTCTGATTGTATGGGCGCTCTTTACCGTGGCGGTATTGGGCCTTCTGAGCTTCCCGCCAGCTGCCGCAGCCTTTATTTTGCTACTTTTTGACCACAGTCTCGGTACGAGCTTCTACCTCTCGGACATTTACATCGCCGGGCAGGCCTTACCGCAGCAAGGCGGGAATGTACTCCTGTATCTACACCTCTTCTGGTTCCTCGGGCATCCCGAAGTGTATATCGTGCTGCTACCGGCTTTAGGGATTGCTTCAGAGCTGATAAGCTGTCATGCCCGGAAGCCCATCTTCGGCTACAAGGTAATGGTATATTCCATCCTGGGGATTGCCTTTGTGTCGTTCATCGTTTGGGCGCATCACATGTTCGTATCCGGTATGAACCCGCTTTTAGGCTCTATCTTCACAGCAACTACCCTTCTGGTGGCGATCCCTTCGGCGATGAAGATATTCAACTATATCTTCACGCTCTGGAAAGGGCGTATCCAGCTCAACACCCCCATGCTTTTTGCGATAGGTACGGTGTCTTTCTTTATCAGCGGAGGGTTGACGGGCTTTTTCCTTGGCGTAGCGCCAATGGATATTCCGCTGCACAATACCTATTTTGTAGTGGGGCACTTCCATCTGGTGATGGGGGTATCGGCGGTTTTTGCCATGTTTGGGGGTACCTATCACTGGTTCCCACGCCTATGGGGTCGCATGATGAATGAGCGACTGGGATACATCCACTTCTGGCTGACCTACATAGGGGCGAACCTGGTGTTTTTCCCGATGTATTACATGGGCTTTGGGGGAGTTCCGAGGCGGTACTATGCCTTTACGGAGTTCTCTTTTACGAGCGGCTGGCAAAATCTCAATGTCTTTATTACCATAGCTGCCCTTATTTCAATAGCGGCGCAGCTTATCTTTGTGTACAACTTTTTCCACAGCATGTTTCGGGGCAAGCCTGCGCCTCGCAATCCCTGGAAGGCCACCACATTGGAATGGAGTGCCCCTGTCAAGCACCTGCATGGCAACTGGCCGGGGGCGCTGCCGGTAGTGCACCGCTGGGCGTACGAGTACTCCAAGCCGGGGGCGCCAGCGGACTTCACTCCCCAATACATTTCGGATGAAGACATAGCTCGAGGCGTGCGGTGGTGGGAAGAGGACTTTGAGCCGCTCACGGTGATTGATCGCACCGAGCCCAGTGAAGGTGAAGGAGTGATTGCAGCTCCTGTACCTGAGCCTACTCCTGCAGTCTCTCCCAATCAAAAGCCCGACGCTCCTTCTCAAGAATGAACCGCAGAGCGCTGCTACAATTCCGGCGCATTGCGGTCGCTGTACTGGCGCTCTTTTTCCTGGTCATTATTGCGGGGACTACTGTGCGAACGGTGGGTGCGGGTATGGGCTGTCCCGATTGGCCTAAGTGTTACGGGCAGCTCATACCCCCTACCGATGAGTCGCAGCTTCCTCCCGATTATCGGGAGCGGTATGTCGTGGCCGGCCGCTTAGCTGAACCCTTTGACCCTTTCAAGACCTGGGTAGAGTACATCAACCGCCTGTTAAGTGTCGTAGCCGGTTTAGCCGCGTTCGTACTTGTGGGCTATGCCTGGCTGCGGTTACGGGCTTATTCTAGGATTTTGCTCTATACCACTGCTGTACCTATTCTGCTTCTGATACAGGCGCTCCTCGGCTGGCGGGTCGTAGCTACGTATCTGGCGGAGTACATGGTGACGGTTCATATGATATTTAGCGTGCTGCTTACTATGGCAGTCTTTTTAGCTTGGGCGCAAACGCTGGGGCTGCGGGAGCGTTCTCTTGGGGAAGAGTGGCGTCCCTATGTATTGCTAGGGTGGGGAAGTTGGGGATTCTTACTCATACAGGTGCTTTTAGGTGCGGTCCTGCGCAGCGCCATCACGCAGTACGGGGTAGAAGCAGGGCTACAGAAAATGGTCTTTTATGTGCATCGGAGCTTCTCTTGGATAGTTCTTTTTGGGTGGGCTTACATGCAGTGGCGCATTTATCGGGATCCGGTGCGGTTGCCTTTAGCTCGGCGGTGGGCGCTTTGGACTACGCTGGCTCTCCTCGTACAAGTGCTCTCGGGAGCCATGATGGCCTACGTGCGGTTTACCCCGCCGCTCCAGGTGCTGCATCTTACATCTGCTCTTTTTGCTATCAACGCAGGTTTTATGACCCTTTACTTTTTCCGAAATACAGCGTATGGCGGCGCTCCTCAGTCTTTCCCTCAGCTTTCTACATAGGCTTGGCGG
>CALKJV010000121.1 GCA_937995505.1 uncultured Bacteroidia bacterium
TGGCTTTACACGGCTCCCTAAATTTGCTTAACTGAAGTGCCTGACGCACCGAACATAATAACGCACTGCTGCCCAGCCCAGCTTTCCCAGACGATAAGTAAAGGGATTGACATACAGCGCAATGTGTGCTGCTTGTACGGAAGGTTCCATCTCGTGGGCGTATTGGGCGATGTAGGCGGGAAGGGCAGATATTCGCTGGTCCCAAGCAGCCCACAAGCTCCGTCGTAGAGCTCGTATGAGAGGGCGCCTGGGCACATGCGGCCGCACAAAAACCCCTCCCAAAGGTATAGGATATCCCGTCTGCTCTGTCCAGTAAGCCCCTAAATCTTGCAGGCAGATAAGGCCGTACGAGGCGTAGGTAAAGCGGCTCTCATGGATGATAACAGCAGCATCCAGGCGCCCCTCGGCTACGGCAGGCAACAGCGCGTCATACCGCATCTCAGTCGGAAGGGGAAGATCCGGCATATAAAAGCGCAGTAGGCTATATGCAGTAGTTCCGAGGCCGGGAACCCCCACCCGAGCCTGGAGCAGCTCTGAGCGAGTGAGGGGCCGGCGAGCGACCAGAAGGGGACCCACGCCGTACCCCAAAGCCGCTCCCACTGGCAAGAGCCTATAATACCCCCTCGGAAGCTGCGCATACTGAAAGAAGGAAAGCTTTAGTACATCTACCCTTCTGGCAGAGGCCAGTTGATTGAGGGTCTCAATGTCTGCGTAGTGAAATTCCAAAGAAAAAGGCAACCGAATAGCGCCTAACGCAAGCGGCCCCCACAGAAAAGTATCATTCGGGCAAGGGCTGATACCCACACTATAGACACGGCTCATGGACGAAAGCTAAACCCCGAGAGAGGCTTACGCACATACTCTGAAGGCACTGTGAAGGGAAAGGCTATGTCGGGTGGATTAAACTCCACCTGCTTAGGCTGTAAAGTAAGCCGGTCGCCGCCCGGTAGTGCCAGACGAAGCTGTTGGAGGGTGCCCTCTGAAGAGCTAGCCCATTCGTAACTTAGCTCATACACCTCGCCGCTGGCGGCGCGAAGCTGCCACTGAAGAGGGAGTAGCGCACCCTCAGAAAGAACAAGCTGAGCGATGTACCCCTTATACTTACCCGAGAGGCGCCGCTGCTGCGGATCCCACTCCCAAGGAAATTGAGAAAAACTCGGCGGCCAATATCCTAAGAGCAGATGCAGGGCATCCGTTGGCGAAAGGCCAGGCAGGAAGGCCCGCACACTATCAGTCGGACCCACATACAATTCTCGGCTGAGTCGGCTAAGTAGAAAGACACTATCTGGCCGCCAGAGGAGCCGCGCGCCCTCAAAGCCCATGAACCCAGCAGAAGCCCACAGTAGGCTGTCTTTGAGCGCCGCAAAGCGTAGCTGGAAAGTTTGTCGGCGCTCCCCTTGGTACATAGCCTGATAGCGCACCCGTAGACTTTCAAAAGAAGGAGCCAGACGGGTCAAATGCGCCAAGACAGCTTCCTTGGTGCGTGCGGCTTCGGGAGGGGGGGAGCGAAAAGCAGCTCGGCGAGGACAGCCACTTAGCAGTAGCCCTACCGCTCCGATTAGCGCGAGTCTCATAAGTCTGCCAGAGGATACTGGGCGCGGGCGCGGGCCTTCCACCGATAGTAAGCCGTACCTACGAGAGACTCACTCAGGCGGGTCAGAAGGTCTTGCCACAGCTCCAAGGGAAGTTGTGTGTCCTTTTCGGCGAGGCTCGCCGCAGCGCGGCGCGCCTCCTCCATGCGGCCTTGCTGCACAGAGAGGAGAAAGGCCCCCCACTCGCCGTACGGAGACGGAAGGGCACCTATACTGGGGCTACTCCCTTCAGGCGCATGCGGCCGCACACGCAGATTGAAAAGCTGTACGAGACCGCTACTCCAAGGCTCTTTGTACCAACGGGAAAGCAGCGCCTGGGTCTGTGGCGTAAGGGATCCTTCCTGAAGCTCACAGAGAAGCTGATAATACAGCACTGTCTGCGCCGTTACAGTGTCAGGTTCGGGCAGGAGCCGCCAGCCCCTTGCGAAGGCAGAAAGTGCCCGCCGACATTGCTTCCGCTGGGCAGCTACTACCCCTTCCCACCAGAAGAGGCGCCCTTGCCCGGGGAAAAGTTCTTTGCCAAGCTCCACAGCACGAGCTAACGAGTCTCCCCCCCCTAAGCGCCAAAGCGCATAGAGATACGCCCAGTAAGCAGCCGCCTGGGTTGAGTCTAAAGCAAAAACGCGCTGCCACGCCAGGGCTACGCTATCCCAGCGGCCTTTTTGCTGCCAGTACTGCGCCCAAAGCTCCCATCCTGCCGGCGAAGGATAGTCCGCTAAAAGCTGGGCCAGCGCAGCTCGGTAGTCTTCCTCATCCAGAAGGGCTATACGCCGTAAGAGCGCGTACTTGACCTCTACGGGCACGGCGTACGACTCTAAGAAGCGCTCCCACACCCCTTCCTCCCACACATCCTCAAAGTAATCCGCATACGTAAGCACGAGGCCCCAAGCCAAAGAATTGGCCGGGTCCAGCTGAAGCAGCTGGGTGAGAGTCTGTGCCATGCGGGGAAGGTTTTGACTGAGCTCATACAGGCGAGCAGCAACTTCCCAGTACACTTCGTGCGTAGGCCACAAGGTCAAAAGCGACTCTGCTAAGGCTATGGCTCGGCCAAGCTGCCCAGCTTCTACGAGCAGCTGTACCCGCGCTTGAAAAAGCTCCTCGCTACTGCCGCCAAGCTGCTGGAGTTTTTGGTAGTAGGCATCTGCTCGCTGCCAATCCCCCACCGCTTGATAAGTCTGCGCTAAACGGTGTAGCACCTCAGGGTCTGTCGGATAGAGGCGATGAAGCTCCTCCAGCACCCGTATCGCTTCTTGCCGCTGACTATTCAGCATGAGCGCATACGCATACCCCAAGCCAAGCCAAACCTCGCGTGGAGCTTCCTTGTAAGCTTTTTCCGCATGGGTAAGCATGCGGATAGGATCAGATTGGCGATACGCTACCTGAGCGAGATAATGGTGAATGCCGGAGCTATGGGGGGCAGCTTCGGCAGCTTGCGAGAGATAGTCGGTGGCTTCCTCGTACAGCGACTGCGAAAAATACACCATCCCCCGCACAAAAGTCGGGAGCGCTCGCTGCCAACTCAGGCTATCTACGGGCGGGGAAGTATCTTTCTTTTTGCCCCTTCCCGGCTTCTGCGCTAAAAGGGGCGCCGCGAGGAGCAAAAGAACTATACTGGTTTTAGCCATACCGACTGTAATCCCCTAAATCTACAGCGCCTACGCCCTGCTTACACACAGCATGGGCCCCAATGAGCGCTTCGTGAAGGACAGAGCTTTCTACTACCGAACCAGCTCGGCATAAACTGTAACTCAGTACGCTCCTATGGATTCGTGCGCCTGCTTCTACGGCTACATACGGACCAATTACGCTATCGGTTACCTGGGCTTCGGGGGAGATGTACACAGGAGCGATCACCTGCACCGTAGACCCCACAGAAGCCGAAGGCGGCGCGAGACCCAAATCCAAGAGCCGAGCCTGCGCCTTCAAAATAAGCGAACGGCTCCCACAATCTAACCACTCTTCCACGGGAAGCGCTTGAAGTTTGAGCCCCTGATCGCACAGCAGCTGCAGCGCATCGGTAAGCTGATATTCCCCCTTAGAACGCACATCGTGCTGAAAAAGATATTCAATCGCAGGCAAAAGCCGCTCCGCCTGTCGAAGGAAATAAATCCCAATAATTGCCAAATCGGAGGGCGGCACCTCGGGCTTCTCCACTAAGCGGCTAATCGTGCCCTCTGGCCGAAGCTCTACTACCCCATAGCTGCGAGGATCCTCTACCCGCTTGACCCACAGAGCCCCATCGGCCGACGCAGGCACTTGGATAGAAGCTTTGAAGATAGTGTCCGCAAAAAGAATCACACAAGGGCCCCGCAGATACTCTCGGGCTTGATAGATAGCATGAGCCGTGCCGAGGGGCTCCGCCTGCGTGCAAAAGTGCGCCTCAGCTCCCCACTGCCGAGCTAAACCCTCCAAATACCCCCGCGTATCGTCTTTCAGGTCACGCACGATGTAAACCAGCGCCTCTACAGCCTCAGGAAGGGCCGAATGGACCTCTTCTATGAGCCATTGGAGGACGGGCTTGCCTAAGAGGGGGAAGAGGGGCTTAGGCGTGGTGAAGGTATGAGGGCGTAGGCGTTTGCCCTCCCCAGCCATAGGGATGATAAGCCGCATGGGTCAAAGTTAGCTCTTTCGCTGGCCAATGCGAGGTTCAGTACCGGCAAGCAGCCGCTGAAGGTTAGCTCGGTGGCTATAGAGCACAAGACCCAGCCAGACCAGCCCAAAAACATAGCCTACCCCCTGCGCCTCCCCCACAAGCCCATGCCACAGTAAAAAGCTCGCCACTGCCGCCATAGACCCCACCGATACGATAGGAACAATCGCCAGACTCAGCAGAAATGTACCTAAAGCCGCCACAGCGCTCGCTGGCTCTAAGATGAGCATGGCCCCTAAGAGGGTATTGATGCCTTTGCCGCCTCGGAAGCCCACCCAAATTGGATACATATGGCCCAGCACCGCCGAAGTCGCCACGCCGTAGCTAAGCTCTAAGCCAGCACCGGCCTTCTGGGCAATTAGCACAGCCAAAGCCGCCTTCCCAATATCAATAAGCTGTACAAAAAAGCCTGGCCAAAACCCTAAAACCCTATAGACATTTGTACTGCCGATATTGCCACTGCCTACTTGGCGGATATCTACCCCCATCGCCCGAGCGATCCATAAGCCAGGCACCACCGAACCCAAGAGATACGCTCCCACCAGGAGCGCCCCCCATAGGCCTACTTCCATGCGTTACCGATATAAAAAGCTAAGTATCCCGACAGCCACCAGGAGCGCCCGGGGCGTTGATAGAGCGTTTGTATCGGGCGGGTAAAGGCTTGGATCCGCCCCCCAAGCGCTAAGCTCCGAATAAGCGCCGGTTCACGCCCTAAGTCTACAAGCACACCGGCTTGCGCAGCCGCACCCGGTACCGCCTGTAGCCGATCAAACCCCAAGTAAAAATCCGCTTCCCCTACAATGTCAAAAAAGGAGTACCGATTGGGGTCATAGGTGTCTACCTTGATGATCGCCTGCGTGGTAGAGATGGGCACAGCTATTTCTATGTAGTAGGGCTTGAGCAGGGCAAAAGCCGGCCCTATCCCACCCTGCAAGCTCACCTGAAGCGGCGTGGAGAGGGTTCGCTGCGCAACGACATACTGATAGCCCCACAGCACCTCTAAGAGGTAGGCGTAGTACAGCTTTCCAAAAACAAAGTCTTTTCCGCCCTGGTCGCGATAGACAGAACGGGTACGGGACTCATGTTTAGAGCGGTAGGAGGTAAGGTCGCCCATCCAAAAAGTGCCACTTCTGGGGCCTTTCCAATTTTGCACGAGCACGCCCAGCCCCCATCCATTCGTATGGAGAAAGGGCGAGACAGCCAGACCATGCGGTAGGGGCTCTATCACCTGCGATTGCGCAAGGCCCCGAGACAGAAGCAGCAAGAATATCACCCCGAAAAGGCTACCCCGGGAAAAAGTACCGCCTAACCCCACAGCCTCAATTTAACACTATGCCGGCACTTAGCGTGCAGCGAGAAGCTCTACATAAAAGATGAGCGTGGCCTCTGGGGGGATAGGTCCAGCTCCCGTGCTCCCATACCCTAAATGAGGCGGCACGATAAGTACGGCTTTTGTGCCTACGGGTAGGCGGGCGATCCCTTCATCCCACCCCTTGATGACCTGCCCTTGCCCTAAGGCAAAATCAAAAGGCATGCCCCGCTCGTACGAGCTATCAAACTTCTGGCCATTGGTAAGAAGGCCATGATAATGCACAATCACCGTCTGACCCGGCTTAGGAAGCTCCCCTGGGCCGCGCTCGTGGAGGTAAATCATGAGGCCCGAAGGCAGCGTGTCTACCTTACTGGAGTCAATTGGGTAGGGAGAAAAAGCTGCGCTACTGGGCTGCGCCGGGGGAGCGGTCCGCAGACTTTGACTCTGATTAGAACTGCCTTTGCAGCTCCAGAGCAGCCAAGAAAAGGCGATAATGCTCCAAAAGGCTTTCAGCATATTCGGTGCGGATGAGATTTTCCACAAAGGTAGTGGCTTCGGC
The DNA here is from genome assembly GCA_937995505.1 of uncultured Bacteroidia bacterium. GTDB lineage: Bacteria > Bacteroidota > Bacteroidia > SpSt-205 > SpSt-205 > SpSt-205. The sequence continues at coordinate 6,114 of CALKJV010000121.1, forward strand.
CAGAGGGCGATACAAGGTAGCCCCGGCCGCATTGCGATGGCCTCCGCCCACATCAAACCGCTGCGCCAGCTCATGACAAGGAAACTCCCCCACGCTGCGAAGGCTTATGCGAGTACTGTCAGGATATTCTTTTAGCACGACCACGAGGAGGGTCTCTTCTAAGGCAAGGAGCTGATTCGGGAGCCCCTCTAAATGCTCCCAAGCTAAGCCATACCGCTCCAAAGCCTCAGCGGGTACAGGCAGAATCCACACCGGGAGCCCTTCCACCCGCCGCAAATGCTGCTGAATAAGGTAGCTCTGCAGCTGTAGCACCGAAAGCTTTTTGCGCTGAAAAATGTGATGGTGAATGGTCTCTAAGGGAAAAGGTGGCGCAATCAGTTCAGCAGCAATCTGGAGGGTCTGGGGCGTAACGCTCCGAAAGCGAAACCCCCCCGTATCGGTAACTAAGCCCGTATAAAGCGCTATGCGGGCAGGGAGCGGCAAAGGCTCTTTGAACCAAGGCCGAAGCACTTGCCTGTACAAAATCTCGGTTGTGGCGGCCGCCGCGGGCTCCCAGAAGTTCCACACCTCTGCTAAGGGCTCACTATCCGCATGGTGGTCTACCCATAAGAGGCGAGCTGGGTCTATGAGGATACGCAGCCCTTCTGGGAGGCGATCCCACTTGCCGAAATCCACACATACAGAGAGTTCTGCTTCGGACGCAGCGGCTTGAAGGGCAGAGGCGCTTTCCTCCCAGGTGTAAATATGCTCTACGCCCGGCAAAAACCGCAGATATTGGGGCACGGGGTCGGGCACTGCCAGGGTTACTTTTTTCCCTCGCTGCCTCAACGTATGGTATAACCCCAGGAGAGAGCCTACCGCATCACCGTCAGGCTTCGGATGACTCACACAAAAGATCGCCTCAGCCGACTCCAACGCTTGCTCCCAGCTGCGCGCGTTCTTATTCACTGGACAAACATAGCACATTTGGAAGAGGTAGGCCGACACCCCATCTTTGCGGCGTGCCGCCCGTAGCCATCGCTATTCTCGTACATGGAGGCAGAGAATGGCTGGAGCAATTTCTACCCAAGATTTTGGAAACGGATTATCCGAGCTTCAGCGTATGGGTAATTGACAACGCCAGCCAGCCTCCCTTAGCGGGGTGGGTGAAAGCGCATTTTCCAAGCGTAGAAGTCACAAGATACGAGCAAAACCTCGGCTATGCGGGGGGCTATCAGCGTTTT
>CALKJV010000122.1 GCA_937995505.1 uncultured Bacteroidia bacterium
AGGGGGTCGCTTACGAAGCGTATCCCGATAAGCTTGTCTATCGTATCGTAAACGATGTCAATACCGCCATCACTTCGCTCAAAGCCCAAAAATTAGATGTGATGAATGGCATTCCTGCGAAGGATTTTGTTGAGCTGAAAATGAATAGCGGCTTTTTGGCGCATTTTCGTTTAGAGACGCCGCCAATGTTTGCATACTCGTATATTGGGCTCAATATGCGGCCACAAGGGCGAGCTCCGGTACTAGCGGATCGACGGGTAAGACGAGCCCTGGCGCACCTCGTGGATGTAGATATGATCATCCGCAAGTTTTCATATGGGCTTGCCCAGCGAGTTACGGGGCCTTTTTACCCAATGCATAAGGGCTCTTACAACGATACCCTCCCTCCTATACCCTACGATCCAGCCCGAGCCGCCCAACTCTTAGATGAAGCCGGCTGGGTAGATACGGACGGAGATGGGGTTAGAGAAAAGACCATTGACGGCAAAAAGGTTCCCCTACGCATAGAAATCTTAGTCAATGCGGGTAATGAAGTTCGCCTGCAGATCGCACAGATCATCAAACAAGAGGCCGAGAAAGTGGGTATTCAGGTGGATATTCAATCCTTGGAGTGGTCGGTGTTTCTGGAACGAACGAAAAAGCATGACTTTGATGTGTACATCGGCGGGTGGGTAGGTAGCCACAATCCGCAAGACCTCAAGCAAATCTGGGCTACCTCTAGCTGGGCTGAAGGCGGCTCTAATTATGTGGGATTCGGCACAGCAGAGACAGATGCCCTGATTGAAGCCACACGCCGGGAGCTCAATAAAGAGCGCCGAGACTCTTTATATCGCATCTTCCATAAGATTGTGTATGAGGAGCAGCCGTATATCTTTCTGACATCGCCCTTGGAACGGATAGCGATTCATCGGCGCTTCCGTAATGCGTATGTGAGTGCGATAAGGCCAGGCTTTTTCCCTGCGGGCTTCTGGACCCCGCAGAACCTCGTACGCTACGGAAAAGCTACCGCAACTCCCTAGGCTATGGGCGCTTACTTTTTGCGGCGCGTCCTGTTTTTTGTGCCTACGCTGTTTCTCATTACGCTGCTGTCGTTTTTGATTAGCCAATCGGCGCCCGGAGACCCCGTAGAACAAATGCTATCGGGTCGGGCTGGCAGTGGTGGAGAGCAGCTGGCCGAGCGGCAAGCCACACAGCAAGCCTATCTGCAGAAGCGCCAAGAGTTAGGCTTAGATCTGCCGATATTTTACTTTGCCATAACTCCCTTAGCTGAGCCGGAGACTCTCCACCACATTCCTCGTGTACAAGTACAGGAGGCGCTACGGCGTTTAGTGTATCGCTTTGGAAACTGGCCAGTGGTGCAAGCTTACTATCATGCCCTTCTCAAGCTGGACTCGGCTTTTTACGCTTCGGCGGCAGACCCAGCCTGGGGCGAAACCCGCTCCGAAGTTCAAGCCCTCCTCTCGCTCCTACCCCAAGAGAAGCAGTACGAAGAGATCCTTTATAAACTGCGCCAGCTGCGGGAGCGGCTTCTGCCAAGCCTTTTGCCCTTTCATGCGGCTGTGCAGGCAGCCGTCGAAGCCCTCCCCCAAACCGCCCAGCCCTGGAAGGTCTATATCCCTACCCTCCAATGGTACGGCACCGCAAATCAGTACCATCGCTGGCTTGTAAACTTCCTCCAAGGCAATTTCGGCATATCCTACCAGGACAAACGCCCTATTAGCCAAAAACTTTTTGAAGCTGTGCGTTGGTCGCTAGTTATCAACCTCATCTCTATCGTCCTTGCCTATTTGATTGCGATTCCTTTGGGGGTGCTCTCCGCTGTGCGGCGCGGCAGCGCGACTGACCAGAGCATTAGCATTAGCTTATTCATGCTATACTCCTTGCCGAGCTTCTGGGTAGGTACGATGGGAATCGTGTTTTTGTGTGGGGGGGACTATCTTGCTCTCTTTCCCCCGGGCGGGGTGCAAAGCACCGAGCACTCCGTAGAGTGGCCGCTATGGCAGCGCCTCGTGGACTGGGGCTACCATCTCATCCTGCCTGTAATTGTGTATACTTATGGCTCTCTGGCCTTTTTGAGCCGACAGATGCGTACAGCGCTTTTAGAGACCCTCCAGCAGGATTACGTACGTACTGCCCGCGCAAAAGGTCTCCCCGAAAAGTCAGTGACTTGGAAACACGCTTTCCGAAATTCCCTCATCCCAATCATCACGCTCCTGGCTTCGGTATTTCCTGCCATGATTAGTGGGTCGGTCATCTTAGAGACCATTTTCTCTATACCGGGCATGGGCTTTCTGAGTTATGGCGCCATGGTAGCTCGGGACTATCCGGTAATAATTGCGGTCTTCACAATAGGTGCTGTTCTGACGCTCATAGGGATTTTAGTGGCGGATGTTTTGTACGCTGTCGTAGACCCACGAATCAGCTATACCCGTAAATAACATGTCGGTCGCTATATCTTATTCACCGCGGGCTCGGGCTTGGGAGACCTTCAAGAAGAACCGCATAGCCTATATCTCGCTTTGGGTGGTAGGCTTTTTAGGGGTCGTGGCGCTACTGGCGGACTTTCTAGCCTACAATAAACCCATCGTGGCTTCCTATCAAGGGAAAACTATCTGGCCGATATTTCGGGATTATGGTGAGCGGTGGTTTGGGCTCAAGCTCTGGGAGGCTGAGCTGCGCAAGGTAGATTGGCGAGCGATAGAAGTAGATTGGGCGGTATGGCCTCTGGTGCGGTATGTCCCCGAGGAACTTGACCTGCGCAACGCTCCCGCTGTCGGACCCTTTGACGAACAGTTTATTCGAAGCCCCGCTGAGAAGCATCCCCTCGGTACGGATAACCTCGGCCGCGACCTCTTGAGCGGGCTCATCCACGGTACTCGCATCTCGCTTACAGTGGGTTTGGTTTCGGTAGGCATATCGGCCCTCATCGGCATTTTACTCGGAGCGATGGCGGGTTACTTCGGCGACTCTACGCTGCAAGTAAGCAGAGCTACCCTCTGGCTCGGCACCTTAGGTTTGTTGCTGGGCCTCTTTTATGCCTTTTATGTAAGAAGGTTTGCCTTGGGAGAGGCCCTCAGTTCAGGTTTTCTCCCCTTTCTGGGAAGCTTTTTCCTCTCCCTCCTGTGGCTCGTGGGGGTTACAGGGATTGTGTGGCTGCCCTCTCGCCTCCTCAAAAAAACCCGATGGGGCGGGCAGAGAGTGTATGTGTGGGTAGATCTAACGATTAGCCGCCTCATTGAGATCATGATATCTCTTCCTACGACCCTTTTGATTTTCACGGTCGCAGCTATCGCAAAACCTAGCTTGTTTTTAGTCATGGCGGTGATTGGGCTTACTTCTTGGACAGGGATAGCACGCTTTACCCGTGGCGAGATGCTTAAGGTGCGCAGCTTAGACTATATTCAAGCGGCCCGAGCCTTAGGGTATTCTGACCTGCGTATCATGTTTCTGCACGCCTTGCCTAACTCCTTAGCGCCTGTGCTGGTGTCTATCGCTTTTGGGATTGCCTCGGCTATTTTGGTAGAGTCGGGGCTAAGCTTTTTAGGCATCGGGGTGCCGCCGACTACGGTAACTTGGGGCTCGCTTCTCGCTTCGGCTCGCAGTGCTACGGGCGCTTGGTGGCTGGCGGTTTTTCCGGGGCTGGCTATTTTCTTAGTGGTCACGCTCTTCAACGTGCTGGGGGAGGGGATTAGGGATGCGATAGACCCTCGCTTGCAGGCGCGTTGAGCAGCATAGGGATCATTCTGGGGGCGGCTTGGGCGGTACTTCTAGCGGTCTGGCTCGTGCGTTTACCCGTAGAGCGGCTGTATAGGCCTACGCCGGGCCTTCTGACCTGGTTAGGTGCTCGGGTGCTTCTGAGATTGGGCGTAGGTGTCTTTGGAGTGCTGTGGTGGGAAAGTTTGCGTCTACCGGAGCCACCTCCTTTTTCGGTGCTGATCGTCCAATCTAACTGCCCAGAAGCCTGGGCCGAAGTGGAAAAAGCTTTTCAGCTCTTTCATGCACGGGGCGTGCGGGTAGCTCTCCTGGTAGCTGAGCCGCAAGAAGCCTACTGGGCTATTCCTCCGACTCGGGATTCCTCTATCTGTAGCACGATCGGACGGGCCCTGCGTGCCACAGCCCCCGAGCGAGCGTCGCGCGCTGCCGCTGCCCCCGTATGGGCTCAGCTGCGTCCGTACCGCGAGCGCATAATAGAGGGGGTTTGGATAGGTAACTTTGACTCTCTCCCTACCCCGGCTCGAGAATGGAGCCACTGGATTTCGGCTTGTGGGCCCATACTTAGCCGAGAGGGATATTCCATCCTGACTCGCTTATCGGATTTTCAGCCGGTCGGACCGCCGCTCTCCCAAGCCCAGATATACAGCTTACTCACTCTCGGATGTGGGCTCGTCCTGCTGGGGCTGGAGGTAGGCTTGTATGTCTTTCGGTATTACTTGCCCCTTCGCCCGGCGCAAGATTGCATCCGCTAAGGGAGTCACCTTCTTCAACGCTTCCCACCGTTCCTGTGCAGTCTGCAGGAGTCTGAGCTCCGGAAACGCTTCAGGCCGCACTTCCCATCCTACCTGTACCGTCTCATCGCCTAAAAACCGACGCAGCTGCTCCGCAACTTCCCCCAAGGCGATAGTATAGAGATTCGCATGACTAGCCGAAGGGGCCCACAGGGTGAGAGTGCGGTCTTGGATGTGGTACTTTTTCTCTCGCAGGAAGCGCCCTACCTCTGTCTTGCCTACCTCAGACCGAAGGACCGAGTCAATAGCTTTTTCCCAAGCTTGCTCGTCTAAGGGCTGATTAGGGGGGCGACTTAGGATTTTTTTTTAGCTTCTTCCAGCGAAAGGGGCACTTGTGTACGGGCTGGAACAGCGGTAGGCTTATCGGGAGGAGGTGCAGCAGGCCCAGAGAGCCTCTTGCCCTCAGAGGCCTGAGCCGGGAGCGGGGTAGAAGGCCCCTGAAAGGCCATAGGCAATAGAGCTAGCTTGAGGAGGGTGGCTTCCAGTACAATCTCCGGCGAACGGCTATACTGCTGGCGCCTCTCGCCCTCCAAGAGAAGATCTATACCGTGTAGCAGAAATGCCTCACTATATTGGGTCGCTGCCTCTCGGTAGCGAAGCTGGTAATGAGGAGGCACAGCTTGGCCCAGAACTTCTGGCTGGTACCGAGCTAAGAGCAGGTTGCGGAAGTGCTCCAATAACCCCTGTAAAAGCGTATGCGGCTCATACCCCGCGCTAAGGTGCTGATGGAGGAGCTGAAGGGCCTTTTCCCCTTCCCACTGCCGAAGGGCTTCGCTCAGTACGAAGTACGCCTCATAGTCCAGCGTCTCCAGCGCTTCCAGTACAGCTGGATACGTCAGCTGCCCGGCTGTACGGCTTACTAGCTGGTCAAATAGACTCAGCGCATCTCGCATACCGCCTTCTGCTTTGGCGGCGATGAGGTAGAGTGCTTCCGCTTCGGCTAAGATCCCCTCCTTCTCTGCAATATGGCGTAGTTGCTGAGCAATCGTCTCAGTAGGAATCCGCCGAAAATCAAACCGCTGGCAGCGGGAAAGGATAGTGGCCGGAATTTTGTGTTTTTCGGTAGTGGCGAGGATAAAGAGCGCATGTGGGGGGGGCTCTTCCATCGTCTTGAGAAATGCATTGAAAGCAGCCGTAGAGAGCATGTGGGCTTCGTCAATAATGTATACCTTGTAGCGGCCCTCCGGCGGGGTGAGGTAAACCTGGTCGGTAATGAGGCGAATATCTTCTACGCTATTATGGGAGGCAGCATCCAGCTCTATGAGATTGAGGGAGCGCCCTTCTTGAAATCGCAGACAAGAGGGGCACTCACCGCACGGGTCGCCTTCTGAGGTGAGGCCTTGGCAGTTTACGGCTTTGGCGAGGATGCGGGCACAGGTGGTTTTGCCCACACCCCGCGGACCGAAAAAAAGGTATGCATGGGCGAGTTTATTATGGAGTAGGGCATTGCGCAGGGTTTGCACGATGAAGGGCTGCCCTATAACTTCGGAAAAAGTGCCGGGACGGTATTTACGAGCGGAGACCTGATGTGCCACTCTGCAAAGCTACGCGGAAAGTTATAAACCTAACTCCTCCGCAC
>CALKJV010000123.1 GCA_937995505.1 uncultured Bacteroidia bacterium
CCACCTTGGAAGGAAAACATGCGAGAGATATTGAACCCCAGCCGCAGAAGGGGAGCGTTTGTGAGGAGGGCTTGGTTTTCGCTCAGGCCGGCAGCGTTAGTAAGGCCTATCTGAAAGACATGCCCGCCGGTCTCTACCTCAAACCCAGCGCTCCAGGGAATCTGATAGCCGGGAAGAGGGGTTTTGGTGGGGTCATCTTCTAAGGCGGCTCTCCACAAAGGGAAGGAGCCTTCAGCCATGAGGGTCAGCCGGGGAGTGAGCTTGAGTCGTACCCCTGCATGCGCCCAAAACCAGTCATTCAGCGCCTGGGGAGAAAGCGCCATATTTTGGTGCAGCCAGAGAATACCCCCCATTGCCGAGAAGCGCCGCGAAAACTTTCGTGCTATCAGGAGCTGATGAAGGTATTCTAAGCGCCCCGTCCACTCTGTGTAGCGCGGCGGGGTCGTCCGCTCCGTGAAAAATACCATTCCCACCCAAGTAACGCTGACCGGCATGCCCTTTGGAGCCTTTTGGGTAAGGAGGCGCAGCTTTGCGTAGCCATTCCACCACTTGCCAAGTCCTGTACGCTCGAGGCCGACCTCCGCCCAGGGAAGCACACTATACCCAAAGCTGAGGCGCACATTTGCCCCAGCATCTATGCCAAAGAAGTTTGCGTATCCCTGGCGCATATCTCCAAATCGGTGCGCTACCCGAAACTCCAAGTGCTTTGCAGGGGGAAGCTCAGGGGTGTGAAGGTTATAGAGGCGAGTTCCTTTGAAGGTCGCTAAGACAGGCTGAGGGGGCTCTTCTTCGGGTTGGCTCCAGAGGAGCCCCCCGAGGCCCACGACCAGCGCTATTCGGGGTAGCCGGAGTCGACCCATTTTTTGAGTTTAGCTAAGGTACAGTCGTCTAACTTACCGCTGGGGGGCATAGAGCCGTTTTCCATGCTGCGGTACCATTTGCCGTTAGCGTTGGCCTGTTTCACCTGCTCGTACGTTTCAAGGCGGATCCCGCGAGAGGGATTAGCCCCGCCGTGACAGCTCGTACAGTGCTGCTGCATGACCTGAGCTACATAACCCCGATAAGTAATGACGGCTGTATCTGCCTGAGGACAGGTTGGAGAGGCTGGGGCCGGCTTTTCCTTCTTGCAAGCCAAGAGGCCCAAAGCTATACCCACCCAAAAGCCAAGGGAGCGGAGCATCTTAAGGGAAACAAAAAACGCTATCACCGAGGCTTCTAGGCTGTAGCGGATAAGCTTGCGGAGAAGGCTGCGAGGGCCTCGGCGAGGCGAGCTCGCAGACTTTCAGAGGCCGGCAAGAGGGGCAGGCGCGTCCAGGGACCTGTAAGCTGCATTTCTGCTAAGAGTCCTTTGATGCCGGTGGGGTTGCCTTCGGCGAAGCAGAGACGCATCAGCGGCAGCAGGGCCGACTCTAGCCGGCGCACGAGGGGGAGGTTGCCACTGCGGGCTGCTTCTACCAGCTGCTTCATGACACCAGGGAGGGCATTGCCCAGCACCGAAATTACCCCTACGTACCCCATGAGAATTGCCGGCGCCGCCAGCACATCATCGCCTGAGACGAGCTGGAAGTACGGCGGCCGCTGCGCATACAGCTCCATGCCCTGAATAAGGTCTAAGGAGGCATCCTTAAGCGCAATCACCTGCCCGGGAAAGGCCTCCGCCAAACGCAAGGTAATCGCTGGCGGCAAGTGTACCCCCGTACGCACGGGAACATTGTACAGGATAATAGGTAAGGGGCTTCGCTCTGCGAGGTAAGCGTAGTGGGCATACAGGCCTTCGGCGGTAGGCTTATTGTAGTAGGGGGTTACCGAAAGGAAGGCTTTAGCGGGAAAGTGCTGAGCGTAAAGCCGCATCTCCCCGGCAATCGCGTGGGTATCATAGCCTCCCGCTCCAATAACGATGGGGATGCGGCCCCCCACTTCCTCAAAGAGTACTTCCAGCAGGTGCAGGCGCTCTTCTAAGGTTTGGGTTACGGCTTCGCCGGTGGTGCCGAGGGCCACGAGGTAATCTGCCCCATTCTCTGCTACATGTCTAGCCAGGCGGCGTAGCGCAGGCTCATCTAAGCCGCCATCTTCTCTGAAGGGCGTAGCGAGGGCCACGCCCAAACCTGAGCAGTCCATAAGCCAGACTAAGATACAGATTTTCAGGCATTCAGAGAGGTTTAGAGGTCAATCCAGACGCCGGCATACACGAGCCGCCCGATGTAGGGCGCGCCATAGGCTTGGAAGAAGCGCCGCCCTAAGAGGTTGGTGCCGCCGACTTTGTAGGTGATCTCTGGCGTGGCCGCAGGTCGCCAGCTTACTTGCCCATCCAACGTACCATAGCCAGGCACATACCCCGTGAACTGCGGCGACCCCTCAAACCAAAAACCATGTACCCATCGCCATGTCAGCGCAAAACCCACATACCGAATATCCCGCCCAAAAGCCGAAAATACCAGGTCCCGTGCACTTAGCCCTAAGTTATACTTATGCGGTGGCGTATTGAAGGCAGGAATGATAGGGTCACTGTGCGGCGGAATCTCTCGTAGCACGCGCCGACCCAAAAAGTTATTTACCGCTCGAGCGATATCGTTCATTTGGGCGCCGCCTTTGTTGAGCACAGCCCAGGTGTAGCTGCCCGAGAAAGTGTATTTTTTCGCAAAGTAGTAATACAACCCTAAGGCAAAGCCTTGCGTAGTCACGATGTCTGAGGCGTTAGCGGAAAGGCGGTAGATCTGGATGGGGCGTCCCGTAATGAGGTCAGGTATCGTAGAGATCAGACGAAAGCCCAAAAAGTTCCAGTACCAGCTGAAAAAATACCCTGCATCTACAAAGAGCCGTTCCTTCCAGATGCCCTTATAGCCCAGCTCAAGGGTGCGTAGCCTTTCGGGGCGCACGCCAGGCACATAAATAGGCTGCAAATAGCGCATATCTCCCGTCGCCGTGAAGTCATACAGCGCCTCTAAGGGAATAATTCCGCCCATGCCTTCAAAGTTTCCTTTGAGGATCGCGCGTCCGACATTATAGTATAAGTACTGGTCCTGCAGGGTAGGATACCGCAAGGCCGAGGTGTAGGCCGCTCGCAGCGTATGGAAGCGCCGCACCTCGTAGGTTATCATTACGGCCGGCGAGTAAATGAAGTTGTAGCGCAGAGCCGAGCGTACCTTCTCAAAGGAAAAACGGTCAAGGACATTGCGTTCCCGCACGAAATTCTGCTGAGCGTCGGCGCGTAAGGCAAGCCCTATTCGCAGTCTATCCCGCTCCAGCCAGCGAGTCTCTAAGTGCCCAAAAACGCCCCATTCATACAGCGTAATACGGCGGTAGCCCCTTTCAGGTGCATTGGGGTCTATCAGCGTATCGGCAAAAATGGTCCCGTACGACTTGGGAAGGTACTTTCGGTAGTTAGCGCCCCAGTGAAGGGTGATTTTTTCGGTAATTTTCCACTCATATCCGCCTTGCACATGCACCAGCGAAGAGTTGTCCACAAAGCGGCTACCGCCGCCCAAAAAGCTAGGATTAGAGATGATTCGCTCAAAAACCGCATTAAACTCTGGCGTACCTGGCTCTAAGCGCGACTTGCAGGTATCGCAAAAGAACGGATTGCCTCGGCTATCTGCAAAAGCCCGCGCAATCTGATGCCACACTAGGAGGGAGTCGCGGTATTTATCCAGCACGTACTGGTACTGCTGCGCGAAGTCGGGGTTATTGATAAAGGTTTGAGGAAAGTCAGGGTCTTGGCGCAGCCGCTGACTGAAGGGAATGAATGCCGCTTGATAGTCCAGCGCCCAACGGGTAGAAGGCTTGGCATAGTTTTGAAGGATAAGCGCCGTGAAAACAATATCGTATGACTTTCCGGCGTCTTCGGTAGTGTGGTAGGTTCGTAAGTAAAAGTTTTCGCCTTTGAGCTCGGCTTTGTGCTGGAAAAATAAGATATCTCGGATGCTGTATCGGTTATCGCCTTGGTAGACGGTGGTGCCTGTACCGAAGTTTGCGCTGTACTCGGCGCGCAGGGTGGGCGTGAGCTTGTAGTAGAGCCCGCCGGAGAGTTTGAGGCTTTTGACCTGATAATCTACCAGCTCGCGCTCCCAGTAGCCGGTACGGTGGTAAATGCCGAGGCCAGGGAAAAAGTACTGGCTATAAGCAGAGTTGTCAAAGTTATTAGAGCGGGGGTCAGGGTTCTCGTCGCCGTAGCGGTTTACGGCGTCGTAGCCGCCAGGGTTGCCTTGGCCTACTAGAGATTGCGTAGTGGGGGCATCGTTATCGGCGGGCCAGTCCTGGGCCTTCAAGAAGGATCCTGTGAGCTTGAAGGCAAACCGCTCAGAGGGCCCCACGGTCTGTGCAAACCGAAATCCCGTCTCTACAAGCCCACGATTACCTACTTTGAAGCTTACCGAGGTGCCCGGGTGAAGGAAAGGGTCTTTTAGGTGCATCACGATTACCCCGTTAAAGGCATTTGGGCCATACAGCGCCGATTGTGCACCTACGACTAGCTCCACGGACTGGATGTCCAGCTCTGAGGCGCCCACGAAGTTCCCCAGAGAAAAATTCAGGCCCGGCGCCTGATTATCCATGCCATCTACGATTTGCAGGGTACGCACGGGCCGCGTGCTATTGAACCCACGGGTATTGATTATCTTGAAGCCTAAGCTAGCTGTGGTAATGTCAACGCCCTTGAGGTTGGCGAGGTTTTCGTAAAAGTCGGGGGAAGCGCTTTCTCGCACTGCCAGCGCGTCCATCGTCTCAATGGTGAGAGGGGATTCTTGCTGCTTCTGGCTGATGCGAATGTCAACGATTTCCACCGCTTGCTGGAAGACCTCTTTTTCGCCGAGGAGGATGCGCAGAGGCTTAAAAGCTGAAACAAGTACTTTGGCGGTATCATAGCCCACATACGTGACAAGGAGAGTAACGGGCAGACGCTCTTTGAGCAGCAGGGAAAAGTTTCCCTTTTCATCGGTCAAGGTACCGACGGACATACCTTGGATACGGACGGTAGCCCCAGGAAGGGGCTCCCCCGTAGCCCCATCCAGCACTACCCCCGTGATGGATTGCGCCTGTACTACTCCCAGAAAAGCCCAAAGCCAAAAACGCATCTCTGCAAAGTAAATATGAAGGGGGCGCACTTTCTGTGCACCCCCTAGTAGACAGCTTAGGCCTGGTAACTTAGAACCAGAAAATGAGCTGGAACTGCAAGCTACTTAGACGGCCCTTGAGCTTCTCATAAGGTTTGAGGTCTTTTGCACCGAGTGCCTCAAACTTGAGATCCTTGTCAAAAAAGTTGATAAGGCCATAGTTGTACAGCACCGTAAAGTCAATCGTACCTACCCCTTCAATTTCCACATCCACCCCTGCACCCCCTGAGGCCGTAGCCAGAAAGGTACCGAAATGGGAGCCCGTACGAGTGCGGTCTTGGTCAACAAAATCCACTGATACGATAACCTTATCGGAATTCGTAGAGGAGCCCACGCGCACATCCACTTGCCC
>CALKJV010000124.1 GCA_937995505.1 uncultured Bacteroidia bacterium
CCAGTGATGAGCTTTCCGCTTACCTACCTTTACTTGGTACGGATACGACGCTCTTTCCGCCAGTGCGGGTGGCTTTTGGGTCTGGGCGTTACTTGGTAATTTACTATGGTGAACCGCTTATTTTGCGGCAGCTGCGCTGGATGCCGCTGATAAGCACACTTTTAATAGGTATAGCCGCCCTTATTTGGATAATTTTTCTCTATACGGCGCATCGCTACAGACAAGATAAACTTTGGGTAGGCTTAGCTCGGGAGACAGCCCATCAACTCGGTACTCCCCTCTCGGGCTTGGTAGGTGCTGTAGAGATACTCAAAGAGTCGCCAGAACTTCTATCTGATATGCTCCCGCGCATGGAAGTAGACCTTCGTCGGCTGGATGAGATTGCGGAGCGTTTTTCTAAGATTGGGGCTGAGCCCCAGCTCAAACCCACCGCTGTAGTCCCCATCGTGGAAGAAGTGGTGGAGTACTTTCGCCACAAGCTGCCCTCTACAGTACAGCTGTATTTTGTGCCCCCAGAGATGCCTGTGCCCCCCTTGCGTGTGAATCCCACTCTGCTCAAATGGGTCATTGAAAACCTCATCCGCAATAGTCTGGACGCCCTTCCTGAGGAGGGGGGGAGCATTACCGTGCGTTTGACTTTGCGGCGCCGAAAGCTGTGGATTGATGTAGAAGATACCGGTAAGGGCATACCCGTCGGACAGTGGGAAGCCATCTTTCGGCCTGGTTTTTCTACAAAAGCTCGGGGATGGGGTATAGGTCTGAGTTTAGCTCGACGAGTGATTGAAGATTACCACGGGGGTGAAATCTATGTACAGCACAGTGGCTTGGGCCAGGGAACCGTCATTCGGGTAGAGCTGCCTCTGGAAGGAAAAACCTCATTACTGCGCAGGGCCTGGCGAGCGATGCGCCAGCGCTTGCGCCGTTTAGGGCGCCACCGTAAGCCAGTCCCAACCTCAGTTAGTTAGCGTAAAGCGAAACTGTACCCCCACTGCCGTAAAGGAAGTCGGGAAGGCATTGGATAGCACAGGGCGATTGCGGGTGTGCTCCACATACGCTCGTACGGTGAGCTGCGTGCTAAGGTTATAATCTACCGCCGGCTTCACGGTAAAAGACCGAGTACCGCCGATGGGCTGTACAAAAGCGGGATTGTCAATTTGCCGGTTCTGATTGGTGAGGCTGCGATAGGTTACCTCAAAGCGGAAGGTTACGCTATTGCGCAGCTCAAAGGTGCGTCCGAAAAGCGAAAAAGGCTGTAAGAAGCTTTCCCTTCTCCAATTCCAGGCGAAGCTGACTTCTGTAGAGCGGTTTTGGTTCAGCTGGAGGGCACCGACATTCAGGGTGATTGTACGATTGCGCCGCAGCTCAAAGGTGGTATTCATGCCGTTTTTCCAAGCGAGGTTGAGTCCCGCTAAGGGTGCAAAGCTCTCTTGCACACTTACGGCATTGACGACATATAGCGGCTCAAAATTATACACTGTCAGACCTGGCAAGGTATCCAGTGAAGCTTGGATGGGTTGGAGGGTTTCAGAAAGACCATCCCCATTCTGATCCACGGCGCGTAGGTTGAGGGTATAGTTGGTGGTGTAAGTAGAGCGGTACGCGTGATTTAGCGTAACGGTACGGAAGCGTTCCTTGAAGAAGGGCACTTGGCTGAGGCCTGTGTAATTGAGATTCCAGTTGGGAAGGGGCACCTTAGGGAAAGGCGAGAGGCGCACGCGATTGGGATTGTAGGGCCCATACGCACTCAGAAACGATAACACCACCACATCTTGCTGAGAACCGGTGTAGCCATTCCAGTACTCGCGCCGGGTAAGGATCGCATCTGGGCCTAAGACGGACTCGTAGAGGGTATTTTGCAGGCGAAGCCGCTGCGAGAAGATGTATCGGTATTCGCCTTCTAGGCGCTCGTAGGCGCGATCTCGCCGCCCTCCGAGTCCCCCAAAGCTCAGGAAGCTCATGCTAAAATTCCCCTGGGCGTTGGGATTGCTGAAGGTAAAATCTTGTAGGACCGTATCCCAGGCAAAAAGTCCCCCTTCGGAGAAGGTCTCATTGCGGGTTAGGGTAACATCTATGCGCAGGTCTTTTAGCGGGGCGAGGCTGCTGCGGAGGTTGAGCTGGGTGCTGCGGGTCTGCTGGAAAGGCAATGTAAAGCGCGGATTGCGGGTGAACCAGCCTTTTTGCGCAGCGTCCCGTAGCCAGCCGCCGGTGAGATTGGGCTGCTCCCCTAAGATAAAGTCCCAGCCTGGCGCCTGAGTTCGTCGGCCGCTGAGTGTATCTATGTACTCCCAGTCTAACCCTAAGTTAGCTGGCCGAGGCAGAAAGCCCGGTAAGGTCGTCCCCTGCTGCCGCCCGTAGGTTATATCCACGTTCTGAATGCCAAAAATGATTTTTCCTATTGCACGGCCGATTTGCCGAGTCGCTATGTAAGGGTCGTCTCCCTGCTTGCGGGAGGTATCTGCCTGGGAAAAGATGTTCTTTTTCGGAGGGGGCGCGAGGAGCTTATCAATGAACTTGATTTTCTTGTAAAGGCTACTAAGCTGAAGCTGCCCTGTCAGCTGGATATTTCGGTTATTAGTTATGGTATTCCCAAAGGCTTCCTGTCCCAGCGCTGCGGTATTCCAGCGGTAGTCTGCACTGTAGGTAATGCTACTATTTATCCAGTCGGTCCACTTGATTTTATTGAGGGGTAGGCGATAGGTGGCGGTGATGTTTTGCTGGAAGCTCAGCGTACGACCGAAATTGATACGCTGGTATTTGCCTCGAGCGGGATCTTTTCCGAGGCTAAAAAAGTTTTCCCACAAGCTGTCGCGTTTCTCTGGGGTATTTATGGGGCCTTCGGGTTCGTCCACGCGGGCTTGGACGGTGGCATTGTAGTTGAGAGAAAGGCTCGGTGTGAGATTCCACTGGACGATATACTGGCGATTGATGAGGAAGTTTTGGAAGTAGGTAGGCCGAACTTCCAGGCCGCTATTGATGGAGCGGAGGTGCTGCTCCTGGTATTGGCGATTGCCTTCTATGCGCCAGCCTACTTGGGTGGGGAGGTAGCTCAGGCTAAAATCCCGCAAGAGGGCCGGTTTGGCTTTGCCAAAAGGCTTGAAGGGTTTCGCCTGGAAGTTGTAGCTATAGGCGATGCTGCCGGTGTACTGTTTCTGGATCTGGTGGCGGATCTGCGGGCTGCGGGTGAAAGTCTCATTGTATCCATACCCAAAAGTAAGATTTTGGATATGCCAAAACCGCCTTTTTGCTTGTGGGTTGCGGTAGATTTTCCGTACCCCGGCGAAGGTATAACTGTACGTGCGGCTATAAGTGGTCAAGATGCGC
>CALKJV010000125.1 GCA_937995505.1 uncultured Bacteroidia bacterium
GGCAGCAGCGCTTAGAGCAGCTTCAAAACCAGCTCATCCTAGAGGCCCAGGAACGGGAGCGCCAGCGACTTGCCGAAGAGCTTCACGATAACGTAGGTATGCTCCTCAGTGTGCTCAAGATGGAGGTGTCGGCACTTTTACAGGATGCCACGGAGGAGTGCCGGTTTCGGGATCGCTTGGGGGAGCTTTTGCGGCGGCTAGATGAGGTAACGCAAGCCGTGCGGCTCACAAGCCATCAGCTCATGCCCCCATTAGTAGAACATTTTGGGCTCCTTCCGTCGCTTGAGGGGCTTATCCGAAGGGTCGCTCTGCAATCTAGCGTAGAGATTCGCTTTGAGGTGCGGGGTGAGCCTGTGGAGCTCCCTCTGTTGAAAGTTATCCAGATTTATCGCATTCTCCAAGAGCTTATCACGAATACCCTCAAGCACGCTCAGGCGCAGGAGCTTCATATCCTGCTGCATTACCAGCGCCGGTACTTGGTCTTAGAAGTATGGGATGATGGAAAAGGGTATTCTCCGCAGGAGCCTACGGGAGGGGGGATTGGCTTGCAGAGCTTGGTAGGTCGTCTGCGAGTCCTCAACGCTCACTGGGAAAATCTCTCTGCCCCCGGCAAAGGAGCGCATTACCGCTTTGAGATACCGCTACCGCGTAAAAAGTCTTAAGTTTGCGGCATGACCCAGCACCCTCTACGCCTTCTCGTGGTGGATGACCACCCCCTCATCACGAAAGGAATATCTAGCCTACTTGCCGGCGTAGCTGAAGTAAAAGTAGAAGCCGTAGCTCACAGCATAGCCGAAGCCAAAGAGGTACTCCAAAAGCAAGGCGATACTCTCCATGTGGCGCTTGTGGATATTCGTATGCAAGATGGCATGGGGATAGACCTCGTGCGCTACATGAGCAAGCACTGCCCTCACATCAAGGCCATAGCGCTCACAATGTATGACACAGAAGAGTACCTCCGAGCGATGGTCCAAGCCGGCGCCGTAGGGTATCTCCTCAAAAACACCACTCGCGAAGAGCTTTTGCAGGCTATTCAAGCTGTGCAGAAAGGGCATTTTTACTTCTCTCAGAGTACGCAGGATGTAATAGGGCAGTATATTCTGCGGCAAGAAAAGACTTCCTCTGTGCGTTCGCGGACATCTACACCCACAGAGGGGGTGCATCTTACGCCCCGAGAGCGGGAGATTTTAGAACTGGTTGCGCAGGAGCTCACGAATGTGCAAATTGCGGAGAAGTTGGGCCTTTCTCCGCGGACGGTGCATACCCATCGCCGCAGCCTCATGCAGAAGCTGGGTGTGAAAAACTCAGCCGGTCTGGTGCGATATGCGATTGAACGGGGCTTAGCTTCCTCTCAGAAATCCTAACTGTGCAGCAGCTTCGCTTAGAGGTAGACCCTGCAGAGCTTAGTGCGGTGCGTTGGGAGGACCCTTGGACTGTGGTGTGGGAGCAGGGCGGGCAGAGGGTAGTTCTGTATCTTTTGCGGCAGGAGGGGCATACCCTTTGGCTGCAAGTGAATGGCAAGCGCGTACAGGTAGAGTGGCAGCTTCCGGTGCATCGGTACTTAGAGCGGGTGCAGCTTCCGAGGGCTCGCTCGGCGGCTCAGCTGGAGCTGCGTTCGCCCATGCCCGGTCTCATCCGAGAAGTGCGCGTGCAGCCTGGGCAGGCTGTTTCTCCCCGTACCCCCGTCCTCGTACTAGAAGCGATGAAGATGGAAAACCTGCTTTTCGCGCCAGCGGAGGGAATTGTGGAAACAATCGCCGTCACCCCCGGTCAAGCCGTGGAAAAAGGCGCCTTGCTTATTCGGTTACGAGCACGGGATGCGGATTGATGTACTGGCAGCTGTACCCGAAATCCTCTCTTCGCCCCTGCAAGCCTCTATTCTCAAACGCGCTCAGCAAAAAGGCATAGTCACCATAGCTGTACATAATTTGCATGACTATGCGCCCGATGGGCGTATTGATGATTATCCCTATGGAGGAGGGGCAGGGATGGTTATTCGGGTAGATGTAGTGGTGCGTGCACTGCGAGCCCTCCAAGCCCAATACACCTACGAGGAAATTATTTTTCTCACCCCCGACGGCGAAAGGCTTACCCAGTCGCTACTTAACCGGCTTTCTCTATGTTCTGGGCTTCTTTTACTTGCAGGGCACTACAAGGGGATTGATGAGCGGGTACGGGCGTATGTAACGCGGGAAGTTTCTATTGGAGATTATGTGCTTACAGGGGGGGAGCTTCCGGCGCTTGTGCTGATAGATGGGGTGGTGCGGCTGCTGCCGGGCGTACTCTCGGATGAGACCTCTGCGTTGGAAGACTCATTTCAGGAGGGGCTTTTGGCACCGCCAGTCTATACGCGCCCAAGGGTATTTGAGGGGAAGGAGGTACCCCCTGCGCTTTTATCTGGGGATCATCAGGCTATCGCTGAGTGGCGGGCGGAAGAGAGCTTGAAGCGTACGCGGGCGCGTCGGCCTGATCTCCTTAGCGATCCCAGGGAGGGCCAGCCTCTCCCAAAGCCCGACGCAGAAGCCGCAGCTCCGCCAGATAAAAACGCGCCACCTTCTCCGGCGGTACCGCCTTCTTGAGCTGCTCGTGAAAAGCCTTCCGGATATCAGCTTCCGCCTGCCATAACTGTAAATACAGGGCGCTTACGCTATCGCGCCAAGCCTCTGGCGTGAGTTCGCTGCGGCGGGCTTCTAACTGGTGGAGCCGATCGCGTATAGCTTGCCGATTTTTTTGCAGGGCTGCTTCTCGGGCATTGTAGATGGGCCAAAACGCTTGGGCCTCTTCTGGTAGTAGGCCCATCTGCTCTGATAAGAAGGCAATTTGCAGGCTTCGTAAGCGTTCGCTGCGCTCGTAGCGGGGTTGCGCCCAACCGGCCGCCAGAAGGGCAAAGGCGAGTATCGCTCTCATAGGTCTATCGGCCAAAAGTTGGCTAAGGTTTCCCAGGCTTCGGTTTCGGTAAGGAGCATGTCCGGCGGCTGCTCGGTGGGTCGGAAAAGAGCCAGAGCTATCCAGCCGCCTAGCCATAGAAGCAGAATTATCCGCAGGAGGTATTTTTCTCGGCGGGTTTCGGCTTGGTGGAGCCGCTGCCGAATCCTTTCCCAGCTCACAAAGCTTGTGAGCGAGGGCAGGGCCTTAGGGTTTAATGGTTACCTTTGAGGGGGAGAAAATGGCTCGGATAGCCTTACACACGCTGGGTTGTAAGCTCAATTTTTCTGAGACGGCGCAGCTCGCTCGGCAGCTGGTAGCACAGGGCCATTCCATAGTGGAATGGGATGGGCCTGCCGAAGTCTATGTGCTCAATACCTGTACGGTAACGCAGCAAGCGGAACGCAAAGCGCACAAGCTTTTGCGGCAGGTGCGTCGGCGCTCGCCTGAGGCGATAGTGGTGGTTACGGGCTGCTATGCCCAGCTGCGGCCTGAGGTTCTTTCGTGGGAGCCTGGAGTAGCTGTGGTGGCTACCAATGCGCAGAAGCCTTATCTCGCCCAAGCTATTACAGACCTATTAGCTGCGCGGCCGGTCCAGCTCCCCCAGCCCACGGGCTGGTCCTTTTGGCCTACGGCGTCGGGAGAAGGGCGTACCCGGGCCTTTCTCAAGGTACAGGATGGGTGTGATTACAAGTGCAGCTTTTGTACGGTGCCGCAGGCCCGCGGGCCGAGCCGAAGCGCTCCCCCTGAAGTCGCCCTCCAAGAAGCCTTACGCTTAGCCGAAGCGGGCTTCGCGGAGATCGTCCTCACGGGCATCAACCTCGGCGATTACGGCAAGCCCCATAAGGCTGACTTCCTTACGCTCCTGAGGACCTTAGAAGCCCAAGTCCCCCCCTCTGTGCAGCGCTTTCGCCTCTCTTCTATTGAGCCGAATCTGCTTTCTGATGCTATACTGGACTTTGTGGCGGAGCATCCGCGGTGGGCCCCGCACTTTCATCTACCGCTGCAGAGTGGAAGCGATAGGCTTCTAGGGCTTATGCGGCGCCGGTATCGCCGGGCTTTGTATGAAGAGCGCATTGAGGCGATCCGCAAACGATTCCCCCTCGCTGGTATAGGCGTAGATGTGATTGTGGGGTTTCCGGGTGAGACTGAGGCAGACTTTCGAGAGACCTGGCAGTTTTTGGCGGATCTACCGGTGAGCTATCTGCATGTCTTCCCCTACAGCGAAAGGCCGGGTACAGCCGCTCTCCAGCTGCCCAATCCCGTACCTTGGCCCGAAAGGCTCCTACGCAGCGAAACCCTGCGTGAGCTCTCTAGTCGCAAACGGCACCTTTTTGCAGAAGCTTGCCGAGGGGCTACCCTTACTGTGCTTTTAGAGACACCCGAGGAAGGGCTTGCAGAAAACTACTTGCGCCTTCGCTTGAAAGAACCTGCCTCTGCGGGTTCGCTTATTCCTGTACGCGTTGGGGAAAGTGCCTTCCCTACGGAGGAATGGGATCCTTTTTGCGTGTCTGAACCGGCTTAATCCTCGCGCTGGCGGCTCCGGCGAGGGTTATGTTCCTCCTGCCCTACGGGCTCAGGCATAGAAGAA
>CALKJV010000126.1 GCA_937995505.1 uncultured Bacteroidia bacterium
GCTGAGAAGCGCTCCCGAAGAAGGGCTTCCACCCAAGGGTGACTTACATGCCGATGCAAAAAAGGTACTATGGCAGCTAAAAGTCGCGAAGGATGAGCCGAGCTGTAGATGGCTTTCCGCAAGGCAAGGGGGCTTGTGATAGAAGGATCTCCTAAGGCACCTTCCGCCCAGAATGCTTCCACCAGGTCCGAAGGCACCTCCTCATGGAGGAGCGCTCCGACAAAATGGCACCCTAAGTCTGCGCCGCTTCCTTCATCGCTGAGGAGGTAGCCATGCCCGCCCCGCTGCCATGAGATAACTGCTCCGTCCCAAAAGGCGCAGTTTGAGCCGGTACCTAAGATGCCCACGAGGCCCGCGCGAGGGCCCCAAGCCGCCCGAGCTGCCCCTAAAAGGTCATGATATACGGTGATTTGCTTCTCGGGGAGGGCGAGGGCTTGCGCTAAAAGGGCTCGCACCTGCTGGCGAGCTCCCTCGTCGTGCAGCGCAGGCCCATAGTAATATACCCTTTCAGGACGCGGAAGCTGCAGCGCCTGCAAGCTAGCAAAGTGCTGCTCGGCGGCTTCCCATCCCTGGACCTCTACGTTGAGGCCCGGCTGGTGAAAGAAGTGACGCTGCCCCCCCTCACAGATGCAGCACCAATCGGTCTTCGTCGCACCCGCATCGGCTACCCAAAGCCGCACCACACAAACCTAAGAGATTTTTTGTACCTTTGTGCCATGGCCGCTAAGACCAAAGAAGCCCCTCTAGAAACCCGAGTCGTAGAGCTTTACAAACAGCTCACCGTAGAGGGCAAAATTCGCAAGATGAATGTCTATACCTTCTGCAAGGCGTTGGACATTTCTGAGGCCGACTTCTACAAACATTTTGCGTCGCTAGATGCTATCGGCCGTAAGATCTGGGCCAGCTACGCCGACGAGGTCATCAGCGCTCTCAAAGAGTCTGAGACATACGCCTCCTACTCCGCACGCGAAAAAATACTTGCTTATCTTTTCACCTTCTTTGAGAACGCCGTCAAGGACCGCAGCTTTATCGCCAAAACTTACACGCAATTCACCTTACTGCGCACCTACCAGCGCAAGTTTCGCAGCCATATGGCAGAGATAATTCAGGAGGGAGTTATTGCGGATGAGATTCAGTCCCGGCACCTGGAAAACCTGTATTTAGATGTGCTGTGGGGGCTTCACTGGGGGCTTATTCAGTTCTGGCTCAATGACGAGTCGGAGGGCTTTACCGATACTGAAAAGGCGATTGAGACCTATATGCGGGTACCTCTGGAACTGATGGGGCAGAACGTCTTAGACAGTGCCTATGAGGCCATCCGCTTTACCCTCGGGCGGTTTCAGCTTCCTCGTATTAAGATTTTGGGCTAAGGGTGGTCGCCCAAATTAGTCGGCGGATTGCCGCCCTGCAGGAAGCCCAGACCTTGGGAATGGCGCAGCGGGTCCGCGAGCTGCGCGCGGCAGGCCGAGAGGTAATTTCACTTCTATTAGGAGAGCCGGATTTCCCTGTCCCCCCCTTCCTCCAAGAAGCTGCGATAGCAGCTATCCGAGAAGGGCACGCTCCCTACCCACCTGTCGCCGGACTAATGCCCCTGCGGGAAGCTATCGCAGCTTATTACCACCGGCAGTACGGCTTACCCTACCAGCCCAGCCAAGTCGTAGTCTCTAACGGCTCTAAGCAAGCTATCTTCAATGCCCTACTCTCGCTTCTCGAGCCAGGGGATGAAGTCATTTTACCCTCCCCTTACTGGGTATCGTATCTGCCCCTTATCCAGCTCGCAGAAGGCCGAGCCAAAATCATTCCTACCGAAGAGACCGCCTATAAGCTCACGCCAGAAGCTTTGGAAGCCGCCCTCTCCCCCAAAACCCGAGTACTTATCCTGTGCAGCCCATCTAACCCTACAGGAAAAGCATACAGCCCGACTGAGCTAGCGGCCCTAGCCCAAGTGCTGGAAAGGTACCCGCAAGTATATGTGCTCTCCGACGAGATCTACGAGCTTATTCGCTACGAAAGCCAGCACTGCTCACCTGCCCAGCTGCCGACCCTTTATGAACGCACGATTATATGCAATGGCTTTTCCAAAGCCTTTGCGATGCCGGGCTGGCGCCTAGGCTACCTAATTGCCCCACTACCTATCGCCGAAGCCGCCACCAAAGTGCAAGGGCAAACCACCGCCGGCGCTAACATCATCGCCCAAAAAGCCGCCATAGCCGGCCTACAGAGCGACCTTGCAGCGCTAGTCGGCCCCATGCTCGCTGCCTTCCGAGAGCGGCGCGATGCGATATACAACTACTTGCAAGCCCACCTTCCTGAGACGGCCCCCTACCTGCCCGAAGGGGCTTTTTACTTTTTCCTCTCTGTGCGCGCCTACCTCGGCAAAAAGACCCCCACAGGTCAAACCCTCACCTCAGCAGATGATCTCACCGAGTACCTTTTAGAAAGCGGTGTAGGGGTCGTGTCAGGTACGGGCTTCGGCTCTGAAACCCACATTCGTATCAGCTACGCAGTGGCGCTCTCCGCTATACAGGCGGGGCTTACTCGGCTGACAGAGGCTTTACATGCGCTGGCTTAGGCGAGTGGGGCGGCTCCTCCTCGGCCTACCTGCGCTGCTCCTCCTGTGGTACGCTACTGCACCCGTGTATGACTTTCCAAAACCAAGCCCCTTTGTCGGCGAGGATTGGTACAATCCCTTTGACGCAGACTCGCTCCCCTGGAGCCGAGCTAACTTCCACATCCATAGCCGCACTTGGGGCGGCCTGACCAATGGAGACCAAGATCCCCCGACCATTCGGCGAGTATATGATAGCCTCGGCATCGCCTGGACAGGCATATCCGACTATCAGCGCGTGAATAGCCAATCCCCTATTCCCCTCTACGAGCACGGCTGGAGCGTAGGCAAGGTGCACCAGCTCTGCTTTTGGCCCAAGGAAGTGCTCTGGATAGACTACCCCTTCTGGCAAAGCCCCTCCATGAGGCAGTATATTCTCGCTCGGTTGCGACCCACTACGCCCTTCCTGGTGATAGCTCACCCACGATTTCTGCACAGCTATACCGCAGAGGACATGACGCTGCTGGGGGGCTACGATGCCATTGAAGTCCTGAACCGGTACGGCGACTCGGTGGAAGAGTGGGATAGCGCCCTCTCGGTAGGCCATTATGCCCCCATCCTCGCTCACGACAATGTAC
>CALKJV010000127.1 GCA_937995505.1 uncultured Bacteroidia bacterium
TGCGGGGTGGTAAGCGGTACCGTTTCTTGCGATAAGGCGGCAACTTCTAGCCCGTAAGCGTTAGGTACAGGAAGCGACAGCTTATCTAATAGCTGGTAGAGCTGTAAGGCAAGCCGTTCTCTGGGGGAAAAGCGGGCGTCAAACTGCACAGCCCGCCGCACGAAAAGAAAACGGAAGTCCCCAGTCTGTCCGAAGCGCCGTAGGTTGGGGTAAGGGCTCAGAAGGTCTACCTCCCCTGCGCGATGTAGGCGATCTACCACCTGCCGCAAAAGAAGCCCTACCCGAGGCTGCAGCTTAAAGCCTAAGTAAAAATCTATCCGATATAGCCGGCCAGGCACGTAGGTATGCAGCTGGTAGGAGGCTTCATAGGGCTTTTCACTTACGGCTACATGCACAAACCAGTAGGTTCGGGCGCGTTTCGGCTGTCGGGAGAGGATAGCATAGAGCACGCGATGCTCCATTTTGTGGGGCGCGGGGCTAGCCACGAGGGCAACGAGATGGGTGGCATAATAGGGCAACTGCTCCTCATCCGATAGGGCGAGCAGACGCTCTACATAAGGCGCAAAGTCTACGCTGTCGGAGAAGCGGCGTTTCACGCTTTCGCCCCAAACCCATAGGCCCATGCCTACTATCACAAAGCTCCCTAAGAGTAAGGCCATCCAGCCCCCCTCGGGTAGCTTATGAAGGTTGGCCCGCAGGAAAAAAAGCTCTATCGGAACATACACCAGCAGGATAGCGATAGCGAGGTACCGGAGCCGCCGTACTCGCCACCACAGATACGTAGCGAAAAAGGTACTGGTAATCAGGAGGCTAATGTTGATGGCTAGCCCGTAGGCGGCTTCCATGGCGCTGGAGCGGCGCAGCACAAGCACAATCCCCAGGACAAACACCATGAGGGTCCAGTTAATGAAGGGAACATACATCTGGCTGCGGGCAGAGGCCGGGTAGAGCACGCGCAGGCGGGGCCAAAAGCCCAGTCGGTTAGCTTCGCTGAAGAGCGTGTAAGCGCCGGTGATGACCGCCTGGCTAGCAATGATGGTGGCAGCGGTAGCCAGTCCTACACCGAAAAAGAGCCACCCCTCGGGTAACATAGCGAAGAAGGGTTTTTCTGCGGAACCGAGCACGGCGCCGGAGCGATAGGTGAGCATCCAAGCCCCCTGACCGAAATACGAGAGAAGCAGGGCAGGCTTCACGAGCCCCCAAGCAATCCGAGTAGAGGACCGCCCCACATGTCCCATATCTGCATAGAGCGCTTCTACCCCCGTGATGGTCAGAAAGACCGCACCGACAATCCCTACCGACTCTGGCGCAGTGGTCAGGAGCTCCCACGCCCAGCGCGGATTAAGCGCCAAGAGCACCTGGGGCGCTTCCCACATGCGCCAGGCCCCCATCCCGCCGATAAATGTAAACCACAGGAGCATGATAGGCCCAAAAAATCGCCCCACCCATTCTGTACCAAACTGCTGTATCACAAAAAGACCTACAATAAGGGCCAGGACGATGGGTACGGTTTGGAGGTTGGGCAGGTGCAGTTCTAAGCCCTCAATAGCCGACGAGACCGATATAGCTGGTGTAAAGATGGAATCGGAGAAGAGCATCGCAGCCCCTATCACCACAAAGGGCACCGACCATGGCGCGAAGCGCCGAATAAGCGAGTAGATAGCGAAAATGCCACCTTCTCCGTGATTGTCTGCCCGTAAGACGAGAGAGACGTACTTGACAGAGACGACAAGGGTAAGGGTCCAGAAAACCAGCGAGAGTCCCCCGAGCACGAGGGTCTCCTCAATGACCCGGCCCCGCACCATCGCATCTAAGGCATACAGCGGTGAGGTGCCAATATCCCCAAAAACAATCCCTAAGGCTAGTAGCGTGCCTGCCCAGCGGCTATTTACAGGAGACTGTCCCATCGGGCTTATATACTTGTGTCCAGAAGCCTGCCCAGGTATTGAGGTCTTTATAGCCAGGACCCCTGGGCTCTTTTGCTATCAAAAATAGGAATTCCCTCGGCCGGGTCGTGGCTACGTAATGGAGATTGACATTTTGTATTGCTTCGGTGATGTAAGCCTCGGTGTACAGCGCATCAAGGGCAGGGGTATTACTGGAGAGCGCGAGCGGCAGTTCCCATGTCGCCTCCGAGGCCAAATCTTTTACCCCTTGCAACGCCTGGGCAAGGGAAGTAGGCACAAGCGCTTTGGGTATCCGCTGCCAGGTAGGATTTTTATTTTTGGGGGAGTTAGAGGCCCGGAAAAGGAGCCAGGAAGCAAAAGGTAGAATAACCACATCCCAAGCTAAGCCCTTAGCCTTGTGAATAGTCAGTACAGGATAAACTCCCTCTGTAGGCGGGAGGTTCAGCACAATTTTCCTAATCCGAATACGCCACCAGCGAAGTACCTCCGTAAGGCCGTTAAAGGGATGTTTAGCAAGAAAATTATACAGCTCAGATAAGAAGACCTCCCAAAAAGGCTTATGCTTAGGATAGTTTTTTAGCCATGTATCCCTGACCTTCTGAAAAGCGCCCCACTTCTCTAAGTAAGAGGTCGGACGCTGAGTGAAGGAGCTCTTAACCTCCGACAAAGCTTGATAAATTTCCAGGTAGCTAGGCTGCTGGAGCAAAAAGAACTCTTCTACAGAGCGGGGGCTGGTAGGAGCTGCTTGAACGTTCGGCAGCTCCAAGAGCGCCATAGTAGCCGCTAAGGTAGTGCAGGTCTCCAGCTTGACAGATTGAACCTGTAAGTTATAGGTGGGTAGAAGCCGAAAAAGGGTCAAAATCTCCTCATTTTTCCGAACAAGAAATGCAGTTTTCTCCGGAGGAATACCCTTATGCTTCAGTCGCATTAAGATATTCTCCAGCTTGTCTTGGAGCTCCGTCTCCTCTGCCTTAGCGTCTAAACGGACGATTTCCACGTAATAGTCATCCGGGTATTTCGGCGAGCGCTGGACCTTTTGACAGACGGTCCTGCAGTCATAGAGCTTTTGAAGCTCGTTGAGGAGCAGACGGCGCCGTCTGAGAGAAGGTTCTTCTTTTTTACGGGACTTTTTCAGAGAGTCTGAGAGAATATAGGGCAAACGAGTATAGAGATTATTATTGAATTCCACAATAAACTCATGACTTCTGTAGTTGGTGTCCAGGAAAATTATATTTTGTTCATCAGCTTTTTCTGTAAAGCGGAGCAGCTGGCGAAAGTCGGCATCACGCCAAGCATAAATGGACTGCTTGGGGTCGCCGATGAGGGTAATCCAGCCCCCCCTACTCTGCAGCTCTTCAAAGATAGGATTCAGAATCTCCCACTGGGCTGGGCTTGTATCCTGGGCTTCGTCTACAAAGAGCTGACTGAAGTACGCCTGTTCTGACAGAAGGAAAGCGGCGTTTCGGGCGACCAGCTGCACTACAGCTTGCATGTCTGAGAGGAAGTACTTTCGGGCAGACTCCCGATACGCCTGCATAGCTTGATAGACCCATTTCGCCAGGGCGGCTTCGCTTCGGTGGAGGGGCAAAGCCTCGTACCAGGGGAGTTCCTCGCTGGAAGGGGTTTTGAGCTGAGAGACCCACTCGTAAAGGGCAAGCCGTATCCGACTGCGTAGGGGGCCTTCTTCCAGCTGCGCCTCCACAGCCTTTTGAAGAAGCTGCTCAGGAAAAATCCGACGGCCCTTTTCCTGGAGATGCGTCTGAAGCGCTCTTTGAAGTACCCGCAAAAGCCTCGGCTCAGAAAGTCGAGCCAGCATAGCCTCCACTATGTTATAGGTGGCTTCGGCGGTATCTTGATTCTCTACGATGAGGGAGGCGTAAGCCGGCAAACCCAAAATAGGCGCTAAACGGTAATACACCTCCCGTATAAAAGCATCTATTGTGCTTGTAAAAAGCGGCGCCTGCCCCAAGATAATCTGACGAAGGAGCTCAGAGTTATTCTGTTTATAAGCTTTTTGGAGGATGCGTTCACGCAATTCGGCTGCGGCATTGCGAGTAAAGGTTATGGCAAAGACGCCTTCTTGGGAGGCAGAGGTAGGGCGAGCGCCAAGGGTCTCCTGGAGGGCAGAGAGGGCGTAGGTAGCGAGGCTTTCGGTTTTGCCGGAGCCAGCAGAAGCCAGTACGACTCGCAGAGGCATATCAGAGTTCAGGTTGCATAAGGGCGATTTGCCGCAGGGCTTCTTGTGTAGAGTGAGGGATATACCCCAAGGCTCTGGCTTTCTCAATGGAGAGCGGGCTATACGGGGGGCGAGGGGCCGGCGCTCGCCATTCACGCTCTGTGGCCGGCTCTAAAAGGGATTCTGAAAGCCCCCAAACCTGCGCTATCGCCTGACCGAAAGAGTAAGGGGTCTCTATATCAGGTCCACTTAGGTGATAGATCCCCTGTGCGCCCTTCTCTGCTAAAAGCCAAAGCCCCTCGGCCACATCATGCGCCCAAGAGGGCGTGCGAAACTGATCTGTAAATAGGCTCATGGATTGACCGCGCCGCAGCTGCGTAATGATGCGAGTAAGGATATTGTCTCGGGCTGCAGTGGGAGCTATCCCATACACTAATGCGGTGCGGGCTATGGCCCATGGTCCGGGATAGTGCCGTACCCACGCTTCTGCGGCTAGCTTGCTAGCCCCGTACACCGAAAGCGGGGCTTCGTAATCCCCTTCTACATACGGACGGCGCACCACTGGAAAGCCATCATACACAAAGTCGGTTGAAACGAAGATAAAATGCGTCTGCGGCCGCAAGGCCTGCAAGGCACCCAGAAGGTATCGGGTAGCGGTTACATTGTGTAGCCAACAGAGGAAAGGGTTTTCTTGGCAGGCATCTACAAGCGTCATAGCGGCACTATGAATGACCACTTCAGGCTGAGCCCACTGAACAAGCGCCTGCACCACTTCGGGGTCGGTGAGGTCTGCAGACTGGTAGGGCACCTCCGACAGAAAAGCCTCTCCCCGTGCCGTGAGAAAGAGTTCGGCCCCTCGGCTAAGCCCCACCTTCGTCAAGTGATACCCTAATAGACCCCGAGCTCCCGTGACTAAGATGCGCACGATACAAACTTACGGCAAAAGGTATCTTTGCGCGGGGTGCGGCGAGTGCATATTATCGGCATAGGAGGCAGCGTGATGCACGCCCTAGCGCTGCATCTGCGGCAGCAGGGATATGAGGTCTCGGGCTCTGACGACCGTATTACCGAGCCGGCTCGGGGTCATTTAGCTCAGGCAGGCCTTTTGCCACTGGCAGAAGGATGGTATCCCGAAAAGATCCAACCTGACATAGACCTGGTTATCGTGGGCATGCACGCCCGCCCCGATAATCCAGAGCTGGTGCAAGCTCGAGCCTTGGGGCGGGTGATATGGGATATGCCTACCTACCTCGCACGCGCTACCACCCATAAGCACCGCATCGTAGTAGCTGGCAGCCACGGCAAA
>CALKJV010000128.1 GCA_937995505.1 uncultured Bacteroidia bacterium
TGGGAGCAAACCGAAGGCCGAATCACCCACTTCGTGGCCGGAATGGGCACCACAGGCACTATCTGTGGCATCGCCCAGTACCTCAAAGAACGCAGCCCTGACATCCAGGTCATAGGCATAGATACGTACGGTTCCCTCTTCCAGAAGCTGCACGAAACTGGCCAAATTGACCCCCGCGAAATTTACCCTTACCTCACCGAAGGCATCGGTGAAGACATCGTACCGGGGAACTTAGACCTCTCCTTGATTGACCGTATTATCAAAGTAACCGACCGCAACGGGGCCCTCATGGCTCGCAAACTTGCCCGCTACGAAGGGCTCTTTGTGGGCTGGTCCTGCGGCTCTGCTGTATGGGGCGCCTTAGAAGTAGCTCGCCCCCTCTCCCCTAAAGACCTCGTCGTCGTGCTACTACCAGACCACGGCATACGCTATCTCAATAAGATCTACAATGACTCTTGGATGCGGGCACAAGGATTTCTGGAAGCAACCTCAGAACTCACCATTCATGACATCCTCCAACATAAAAACCGAAAAATGTCTGGCCTCGCCATAGTCGCGCCAGATGAACCCCTGCGTAAAGCCGTGGAGCTTATGCAGCGATATGAAATATCACAGCTACCGGTACTCTCCGACAGTCAAGTCTTAGGGCTCTTGACAGAGTCACAGCTGATAGAGGTGCTCATGGATGACCCCACCGCAAAAGACCAACCCGTGCGGCGCTACATGATGGATCCCCCCGCCATCGTGCTACCTTCCACGCCCGTGGATATCGTATCTAAGATGCTTACCCGAGAAATGCCTGCGGTCCTTGTACAGCTTGATCCGGAGGGATGGGATATCGTTACGCGCTCCGATATTCTCCATACGCTCTTAGAGGAGTCCTCTTAGGAGTCTTTTGGGGACTCAGCTGGGCTCAAGCCCCAGACATCTTGCGCTTCATCCCCGGACGGTTTCGAGAAAACACTCATCACCTGATTGATTTGTATAATCCCCACTCGCAGCCCCTCTCGATCGGGAGTTGGCTTTTAGTTACCCGGGAGTATTCGGTAAGACTACCACCTAAACTCACCCTCCAACCAGGACAGCGCTACCGCATTGCCAAAACCGAAGGCGACCTACGCCTGCAAGGGTATCCTGACTTTCTCATTCGCTTTCCAGACCCCAATCAGCTGGGCGCTTACGTGGCGCTCTTAGATACCGCTGGGCGCTTGCGAAAGGGCCTTTACTTGGCTCCGATTGCACAGGTGCTTTTTCTACCCGACTCCGGCACCAATATCTCGCGAGAAGGCCAGCGTATGCCTTTCTACCTCCCCTCCGAAACCTTACCCGTGTGGGAATACGTACCCTGGGAGCCTGACCCCATCACGGGCATCGTGCGCTTAGGGGCTTCTTGGCGCTACACCGTGCCAGATGCTCAGAAAGAAGCGCTCTTATATGCTCCGGTGCGTTTCTCGGCATTGCTTACTACATACGAGGAAGCCGCTGTGCATCTTACTTGGGAAGTGGAAGGACGAGAACCCTGTATCCGCTACTTTTTAGAGCGCTGGACAGTGAAGGAAGGCTGGCAGCGGTTGGAGAGCTTCCCTTGCCCCGCACCTACGCCCACCCCTCAAAAAAACGAATACTACGACCCCACAGTAAAGCCAAACGCCGTTTATCGGTATCGGTTAGTGTATGATGGGGGGCCTTCGCTGCGGATAGAATCGGCACCACGCGAGGTTATTTGCCGCCCTAAAAGCGTACCACTGCGCATCCAAGCCCATCCCGGCATTGTCCAGCTCTGGGTAGCCCAAAGCCAACCTGTGAGAGTCTCTTTGCTGGATAGATACTTCGTGGAACGGCTACGACTCTATGACGGCTGGGTCAATGGAGGCGTGGAGAACATCTTTGCTTGGGATACCACTCGGGTCCGAGAAGGGTGCTGGATAGTAGTCGGGACCGCTCAACGGCGCTACTGGGAGCGGCTCTGCGCCCGATGAAGGCGACAGAGATTCTCTAAAAGGCAAGCTACTGTAAGCGGTCCTACTCCTCCTGGCACAGGGGTAAGGGCACCTGCCGCTTCGGCGGCTTCGGGCTGCACATCGCCCACCAACCGATGGCCCTCGCGATGGATGCCTACATCCACCACTGTGGCGCCCGGTTTTATCCCCTCCGAGGGAAACCAGTGGGGCTTGCCCACAGCCACCACCAAAATATCCGCCTCGCGCGTGTAGGTAAAAAGCGACTCCGTGCGGCTATGACAGAGGGTCACGGTGGCATTCCCATAAGCGGCAGGGCGAGAAAGTAAAAGCGCGAGCGGCGTACCCACCAAGCGTCCCCGCCCCACTATGACTACATGGCGCCCCTCAGCGCGAATATCGTAGTGCATCAGCAGCTCCAAGATACCCCATGGCGTAGCCGGCGCCCATAGGGCCCGACCCTGCGCCAAAAGACCCAAATTCTGTGGATGTAAGCCATCAGCGTCTTTATGCGGAGCTATAGAATCTAAAATCAGCGCTTCTGGCAGATGCGCCGGCAAGGGCAGCTGTACAATGAGGCCGGTTACCTCGGGGGCGGCATTGAGCTCTTGAATGCGCGCACGGAGGGCTTCAGCCGACACCTCGGCAGGGAAGCGATGCAAAACCGCCTCTATGCCCACCTTCTCGGCTTGGCGCAGCTTGTGGGCGACGTAAATCTGGCTCGCTTCGTGCTCTCCTACAAGCACGATATCTAAGCGAAGCTTGTGCTGGCTTACATAGGCCTGCACGCGTGCGAGGATCTCTTGCGCCACGGGCGCCCCCTTAAGCAGGCGAGCAGAGGAAGCCTGACTCATAGATAGCCGAGAAGCTTGAGCACCTGTTTGCTATTTTGCTCCTCGTAGAGCACTTCAAATTGGGGCTGGCCGTCTCGGTCGCGCCGCACTAAAATATGCCTCGGCGTCGGAATAAGACAGTGATGTATGCCCCCCACGCCACTCAAGGCCTCCTGGTAGGCGCCAGTGTGGAAAAAGCCGATATACATTTCTTTACGGGTTTTCGGAAGAAAAAGAACGTTCGTATGCGCATCCGTGTGATAGAAATCAAGTTCATCACATGTGATGCCCCCTAAGATTACACGTTCGTATTCGGCACTCCAGTTATTGAGGGGGAGGATGATGTAGCGCTGCTTGAGCGCCCAAATGTCAGGGAGGATGGTCATGAGGCTACCATCTAAGATGAGCCAGCTCTCGCGATCGTTTTGGCGTTTGCGTTCCAGCACCTTGAAAAGCACAGCGCCCGATTCTGCTACGGTATAGCTCCCAAATTCCGACACAATATCCGGCTCCTCTACACCATGCTGCGCGCATGCTACCTTGAGGCGACGCACAATCTCTCCAATCACATAAGGGTAGTCAAAGTCAAAATCCAGCGAGCTTCGGAAAGGGAGCCCACCGCCTATATTGAAGTAGTGAAGGGTAGGACACTCTTTTTTGAGCTCGCAGTAGAGCCTAATCATCTTATCTAGCTCGTTCCAGTAATAGGGCGTATCCCGAATGCCCGAGCTGATAAAGAAGTGAAGCATGACCAGCTCAAAGTTGGGGTTGGGCTGAATCTTGTCTAAATACAGGTCCTCCACATCCTCTGCCCGTATGCCTAAGCGGCTGGTATAGATAGGGAAGTCCGGCCGCTCTTCAATAGAAACCCGTATGCCGAACTTAGCGGGCACATCCAGCTCGCTGGCATAAAAATTAATTTCCCGCCGAGTATCTAGTACGGGTATAAGCTGCTCAAACCCATCATGCAAAAGATCTACAATACGCTGCTGGTAAGCTGGGGTCTTGTAGCCATTACAGATGATCATGGTCTCTTTTTTAGAGATAAGCCCCCTACGCTCCAGAGCTTCTACGATTTCTATATCAAAAGCAGAGGAGGTCTCAATATGCACATTGTGCCGAAGGACCTCTTCTAAAATATGCCGAAAGTGAGAGCTTTTAGTGCAGTAGGCGTAGTGGTATTGGCCATGATAGTCGTTTTTGAGGAAGGCTTCCTGAAAGTACAGGCGAGCTTGGCGTATTTTCCTTCCGATGGTAGGCAGATAGGTCAGCCGAAGCGGCGTACCATAAGTCTCCACTAACTCAATAAGGTTTATCCCATGAAAGTGTAGCTCGTCATCTACCACCTCAAATCCCTCTTGCGGGAAACCGACGCTGAGGTCTAGAAATTCCGTGTAGCTTTGCACAGCGCAAAGATGAAACGAAAAATGTAAAACTCCTGTTCCGATATGCCACTAACTGTAATTGCGATAGCGTGCGATTGGGGAGCAAGCCAGCCAGGGGGAGCTTCGGGTGTGCAAAGTTGGTATCACCTTGCTCTGTATTACAAGCATTTAGCTTGGCTACAAGCAGAGCATCACTACCTTGCACCCGCTAACTATAGTCATCCCTGGGTAGCGGCGGGGAGACATGTATATGCCCATCGTTTGGAGATGTGGGAAGCTTTCGCCCAGCAGATGGAAGCGCACTTGCATCCGCTGCCTCTGGCTACCCCGACGCTATTTCTGACGGGTGACCACAGCTGGAGCGGCGTGCTACTCCGGCTACTCGCAGAGAAGGTACACTCCTTAGGGGTCATCTGGCTGGATGCACACGCTGACCTACATAATCCTGCGACTTCCCCTTCTGGGAATCTCCATGGCATGCCCTTAGCTATGGCGACAGGGCTTAATACGCATCGTATCCATCCCCTGCCCGAGGAGACCTGGCAACGGTGGCAGCAGCGGGTACGCTCCGCTCTCCCTCCCGAAAACCTCCTGCTCGTCGGCCTGCGTAGCTACGAAGAGCCCGAGTTGAGCCTAATCCAAGCCCACCAAATTCCTCACTTCACGGCAGCAGAGCTTCATACAAAAGGGATAGGCCCCGCCGTAGAGGCAGCCCGAGCATTAGCCCAGCGGTGTGAAGCATTGTATATAAGCTTTGATGTAGATGTATGGGACCCCAGCATAGCCAAGGGCACAGGTACGCCCGCCGTGGGCGGGCTAAACATTGCGCAAGTGCGCAACTTTTTGGAAGAGGTATTTCAGTGGCCGCAAACTCGCTACGTAGAGGTTACTGAGATCAATCCGCTCTTAGACTACACGAACCAGACAGCCCTTTATGCATATGGCACGGTTCGGCCCTTCGTGGATAGGGCTAGCGAAGGGGATAGCGATATTTAGCGGAGGGATAGGGATTTTATGGGCCCAACTCCCCACCCGCTATGTACTGAAGCTAGATGCGTTGAGCTTTCTAAGCCGAGAGCATCGTATAACGGGGGAATATCGCCTTTTTCGGTGGGCACCGCCATTTATCGCCTCCGTGGAGCGGGCTCGGTGGGAAGGGCTGACGGTAACCTTGAGCCTAAGCTACTATCGCTATCTGCCGCAGCGCGGGGCCATAGGGCGTCCCGGCGCGCGCTACTACTTCTGGAAGCGGCCCTACACGCCAGAAGGCCTATGGGTAGGGCTACACGGTGCTATCGCCAGCTGGGCCGCCCGCCGCGAAAAAGCTTACTGGAGCGCAGGTGCAGGCCTGAGCTTAGGCTACCAACATCTCTTTCGGCAAGCGTATGGGGCTGCGGTGGAACCCTATCTCTTAGCCGAGGTACTTTCTCGGCGCCCTCCCCGGGGAATGGCCCTGCAGGTGGGATTGAACGTAGGGTTTGCGGCTCGGAAGTGGGACCGCCGAAACCTCCCCTAAGAAGCCGATCGTATCCGAGGCCGATAGCGCTCTACCCACATCCGCTCCCAAATCGCCAAACTTCGCTCCGCCTGCTTGCGGAAAAAAAGCATCCCCGTCTCTATAGACGCGCCCTGCTGCCGAGCCCTCTGCGCAAAAAGGGTGGGATTGGGATTGTAAATGAGCTCCCACACAACCCAGGTGGGCTGAATACGATCCGGAGGAAAATCTGGTAAAGCCTGTATGCGGGGAAACATCCCTATGGGCGTGGCTTGCACGAGAAGGGTGCGGGCGGGCCACGGCTGGTCTATCGCTTGGCTGTAAGAGAGCACGTTGTGAGGGGCTGCAAAGGGTAAAGGAGCTCGCTCCGGCGTACGACTCACGAAATAGATAGGTATCTCCGGCAAAAGCTGCCAATGAGCCCAGGCCACCGCCCGAGCGGCCCCCCCCGTGCCTAAAAGGAGTACCGCTTCCCACTCGGGGTAGACATGCTGGAGCTCGCCTAGTAAATAATAAGCCGCCTCAAAGTCTGTGTTATAGCCATGCCACTGGCCTTCTGGGGTGATAGCCACCGTATTTACAGCTCGGATAGCCTCTACGACAGGATCGCGCACATCCAGAAGGTCATATATAGTGCTCTTATACGGAGTCGTTACATTGAAGCCTATCCAGCGGCGCTCCGCAATCTGCGCTCGTAGCTGCTCAGGGCTGCTCGTAGGGGTGGTTTTCTCATACACTAAGCTGTAGATCCGCCGAAAAAACAGCGGCGAGAAGGAAACCACATTTTCGCCTGCGACGAGCCCTAAACGCATGCGGACAAAGATACGATAGCCTTGTACTTTCGCTGCATGCGGTTACACTTTGAGACCTTCGGCGAGGGCGAATCCGCTTACGTGTTTCTCCATGGCTTCTTAGGGAGCTTAGATAACTGGCGCACGCTAGCCAAGCAACTAAACCTTCCCAGCAGGATCTATCTCGTGGATGCACGAAATCATGGGCGTTCGCCACATGCGACAGAGCATACCTATCCGGTAATGGCAGCGGATGTGCTAGAGCTCTTGGATGACGAAAAGCTGAACCAGGCCCACCTCCTGGGGCACTCTATGGGAGGAAAGGTGGCTATGCAAGTGGCTTTCACGGCGCCGAGTCGGGTAGCTTCTCTGGTGGTGGTAGACATAGCGCCCCGAGCCTACGAAGGCGGCCACGAAGG
>CALKJV010000129.1 GCA_937995505.1 uncultured Bacteroidia bacterium
AAAGCTGAGTATAGCATGTAGTATGTCGATCAGCAGATAGGCATAAACTAAGCCCAATAGGCCCCCGCCTTGACTCACCGTCCAGATGCCTAAAAGTAGCCGCAAGGTCGTACGAAAGGCAGAGAGCTTTCCAAACATATCAAAGCGACCGGCTATCGTGGGAATAATAAGCGGTACGCCTGTGATAAAGTTCAGTGCGAAGTTGGCTAAGCTGATGCGTAAGGCTGTCTGGGCTTCGGTAAGGTGCTGGGGAGGGATGGTGAAAAGCTTTTCCATGACCCAGGGAGCGAAGGTTCCTATGCTCAGCGCTACAGCGATTCCGGCGCTGGCATACATCAGCCAAGCTGTGCCGACAAGCTCATACACTCGGGAGTAGTCGCCTGAACGAAAGGCTGCAGAAGCATGTCGTATGCAGGAGAAGGTTATACCGAGGTCCGCAATCTCTGCGTAGAGGATGACCACACCTATGAGGATAAGTACGCCGTAGGCTCCTTCTCCGAGGTGGTGGATAAAAAACGGGGCAGTGATTAGGCCTGAGAGGAGGTTGGTAGCACTGGAGATGAGGCTCCAGAAGCTACCTTTGGCTACGATTTGCGAAAAAGAGCGCGATGGGGGAGAAGCGGGTGAAGGGTTATCGGCCGCTTTTTCAGGATGCACAGCGCAAAAGTAGGCGCGGGATAGCACAGGGCGGATAGGCTGATTTTTTAGTATCTTTGCCTCTCTTGGGGGTGACCGGATTTGACAGCTAAGGGAGCGAAAAGACGCATGCGAGGTTCGCTGCTCTCCTCTCAAAAGGGCAGCCGCACAAGAAGTGCCGAAACTTCTTACGCTCTCGCTGCCTAATTTTTAGGTAGCCGGCGGAAGGGAAGCCCTGCCTGAGGCGGACCTTCTCGCTGACGGGAAAATCAGGCTTGGAGGGAGGTAGCCCCGGCCTCACCTTGACGATGAGGGGCTGCGGGTAGGGTCAGAGCTGCCCTTGGCTCTGCCTGCCCTAAGGCTTCACAAGGGCTAAGCATGTAGGGTCTTTTCAGGTACCTTAGACTGGACGCGGGTTCGACTCCCGCCACCTCCACTGATGTTGCTCCGATGGCTTGTGATAGGGGGTACGGTCTCAGTAGGTATCTCTCTGGCTTGGTATCTGCCACAGGAGCGGGGCTGCCGTCTATGTGCGCCGACATTAGGGGGGCCATGGCTGGGTACAGACGCCCTAGGCAGGGATGTGGCGGTGCGCCTGCTGCGGGGATGGGGGCTCTCCCTCTCCGTAGCCATCGCTTCGGCGCTGGTTTCAGTCGCTCTCGGGACCTTCGTAGGCCTTATAGCCGGAAGTCAGGGCGGTCTTGTAGAGGCACTCCTTCTACTCCTCGTACAAGCCCTCTGGGTAGTACCGGCGCTATTGTGGGCAGCGGTATTGGCTTTCGTGGCCGGAAAAAATCTCTTTACTCTCGCCTTGGCTATCGGCCTGAGTACTTGGACGGAAACCGCTCGCCTCGCACGGGTAGAGACCCAACGCTTGTGGCGTTTGCCCTTTGTAGAGGCCGCTTCTGCTTTAGGGCTTCCGTATCGGAGAGTGCTTTGGCAGCATGTGCTCCCGAATCTCCGCCCTCTCCTCTCTGTGCAGCTGCTCCAGACTTTTGCTACGGCGGCGCTCATTGAGGCGGGCCTGAGTTTCGTGGGTCTCGGTCCTAGCGGCTACATCAGCCTCGGAACCCTCCTTGCCGAGGCCGTGCAAACCCTTACCCTCCCCCAAGGGCAGCTCCAGGGCCTTCTGGCCGCCAGCCTCCTGGTCGGAACGGTTTTTGCTGTATATTCGCTCACTGGCTATGGGCGCAACCCTTTCTGAAACGCCTCGCGACCTTTCGGCCGAGCAGCTCCTGCGTGAGCTGGAGCTGCGTCGCGAAGAGGTCCAAGCCGTCCGAGATGTCGTGCGCCTACTAGCCCCTAACGTCCAAGACACCGCCCTGCTCTTTTCCGTAACCACTATTCTGCGTAGCAGCTTCGGTGTGCAGCGCGTGGCTTATCTCCACACTTTCACGCGTACGGGTGAGGTTAAGCTTGCCTATTTCCACAACTTCCCCAGTATCTCCCAAGCCGCTATCCAAGAGGCTACTCGCTATACGACCACCAGTGTACCCGAATCCGGCTCGCTTTTAGAACAAATGGGCGTAGAATTTGTCCTGCCCTTAGGTCGTTTTGTAGGAAGCTCTACCCGTCAGCGCGTGGTAGAACCCAAAGCCTGGTGGCTCGTAGGTGATTTCGCTGAGACCGAAGAAGAGCGTGCTAGCGACCTGCTGTACCTAGAAATTATCGGCATGATCATCACCGTCTACTTGGAAAACGCTTCTTTTCAAGCCAAGCAGCGGCAAGCTGAGTCGCTCATGCAAGAGATTGCTTTGGCCTCACGCATTCAATCGCGCATTTTGGCTTCTGCCGACTTAGCGCCCCACCCTCGTTTAGAAATTGAGAATTTCCATCGCTCTCATTCTGATATTGGGGGTGACCTGTATGACTTTGTTCGTCTAGACGCTCATCGGGTGCTTTTTTATGTGGGGGATGTGTCTGGAAAAGGGATCTCGGCTGCCCTGGTCATGTCTAACCTACAAGGGCAGATTCGCACCTTAGCGGAGCTGGGGGTTCCCCTGCCGAAACTCATGGCGCAGCTGCATCGACGGCTTTTACAGCTGTATGGCGAGAATGAGTCGGGCTTTGTTACGCTTTTTCTCGGTCTTATGGATTTGAGTGCGCCTCACACGGCTACCCTTACATACCTCAATGCGGGGCATCCTCCGCCGATCCTTCTCCGGCAAGGGAAGGTAATACCTCTGCCTGCTAACCTGAGCTTGCTAGGGATTCATATTCCGGGGTTAACTCCCGTAGAGGGAGTGGACCCTATTCAGCTGGCTTTGGAGCCTGGAGATCACCTCATGGCCTACACGGATGGGCTGATTGAGCAGACCAACCCTCGCGGCGAGATCCTGGGGGTAGAAAAGCTGCAGGAGCTTTTGACGGGGTATGCTCCCCCTTCTGCGCGAGCGTTTCTCTCGTATGTGCGCCAACTCTTAGAGGACCACCGCAAAGGGCGAGCGCAAGCCGCTGCTGACTCCCTCAAGCCCCACCCTATGGAAGACGACACTACCATTATCACATGCAAGCTGCTCTCCTAAATGGAGCCATTGAGCGGTTTCGGGAGCCGCTCCAAGGCCAAAACCTCCCCGCATCTTCTCTGATAGAACTTTTGCGCGCCCATCCTTTTGTATGGCTCCAATTTTTGCGGCATTTAGGGTGTATCTACTGCAAAGGGATCGTTCAGGATATACGGGTCTTTTTACAGCATTGGCAAGGTCAGGCAAAGCCTGTTCTGTTTTTTGTCCATCCCAACACCTTAGAGGAAGGGGAACGCTTCTTTTCGGAGTTTTATCCGGGAGCGGCCCATATTGCAGACCCGTCGCTCCAGCTATATCGGCTCTTTCGGGTAAGGCGGGCTTCGCTTTTCGGTCAGCTCCGTCTAGCAAATGCCTGGCGAGTCTGGCAGCTCCTGCGGAGGGGTCTCTCTAACGACCGCCCCACCGCCGATCCTTACCTTTTGCACGCCAGCTTCCTTTTTCATCAAGGAACGCTGGTTTGGAGTTACTATGCAAAAAACTTCAGCGATGTCCCAGACTGGAGAAAAATACTTTAAAGTTTTAGCCGCCGTCTCCTTAGACAGTGCAAATGAAGAGGAGATTCTTTTGAGCTTGCCTCAGCTTGTACGGGGGGGCGCCTTGCCGTCTCAGGTGCATTTCTATCATGTGCTCACGCCGCACGAGCTGCGTCTGTCGTATACAGCTGGGCAGAGTTTCCTAAATGAGCTGGAGCAGCTCAAGAGAAACGCAGAAAACAAGCTCGCCCATTACGCAGAAGCCGCTGCTAAGCGCGTCTCTGCCCCAGTAACCTTTTCTTACAGCGTAGAAAGCCAAGAAGTTGCTTCGCCCGGGGAAGAGATTGCGCAGCTGCTGCGCAAAGAGCCTTTTGACCTGCTTACGCTCGTCTTCAAACAGCGCAAGCGGTGGGAACGCTTTTTCGGCAGTACCGCCCTCTGGGACATTTTAGAAAACGCCTCTATACCCATACTCATCCTTCCGGCCCCCCTCACTATACCCCCTAAGCGCATCCTATGGGCGACCCAGATGCAACCCGAAGAATTTCCCTACTTAGCTCCCCTCATCTCACTCGTCCGAATCCTAAAAGCTACCCTCTACTGCGTCAAAGTCAATACTCCCTACGCCTTTTATCCCCACCGCACCTTCCAGCGGTACATCTTAGAGATGTGCGATTATATCATAGATCGTATAGACCCCGACTTCGTGCCGGAAGAGTGCATACTATACAACGACCGGGATCTCGCGGAGGGAATCCTACATGCAGCGCAAGACTTTCTTATGGACATTGTAGCGCTCTCTGCCGATGAACCTACGCTGGACTGGAAAGTCGTGGATAAGGTCTTAGAGCAGCATATACCTGTGCTTTTGCTGCGACAGCGGTAGATTTGCCGCATGGCTATTTGGCTGATCACAGGAGCGAGTCGGGGGATAGGGCGGTCCATCGCCGAGATAGCGCTAGAAGCGGGCCATTCGGTGGTAGCTACAGCGCGACACCCTGCTACCTTAGAAGCCCTTGTGGCGGCTTACCCTAACCGCTGCTGGGCCTATCCCCTAGACGTCTGCGAACGCTCTCAGGCCTTTGCCCTGGCCCATCAGCTCCAACACGAAGGCCGATCCCCTACCGTCCTCGTCAACAACGCCGGCTACGGCCTAGTGGGCGCCTTTGAGACCTTGCCTGAAGCCGCTATCCTCCGCCAAGTGGACACCAACCTCCTGGGCCTTTTGTGGGTTACTCAGGCGTTTTTACCTGCGCTGCGGCAGAATGCCCCCAGCTTTATCTTTAATATCTCGTCCATAGCGGGGTATTTTGGCTTTAAGGGCGCCACGCTTTATAATGCTACGAAGTTTGCCGTTACAGGCTTTAGTGAGGCGCTTGCGCAGGAACTTGCGCCGTTTGGGATATGGGTATCTAATGTAGCGCCAGGTCCGTATCGTACGGATTGGGCCGGCGCTTCCTTAGAGAAGTCACCTGCGCTTGCGCAGCCTGACCCGCGAGATCCGTATTGTGAGCTACATCAGCTGATGCGGGAGCGGTATGCCCAGATGGATGGTCAGCAGCCCGGCGACCCTAAGCATATTGGGCGGGTCTTGCTGAACTGCGTGGAGATGGGCTGGGCTCCTAAACACCTCATCTTAGGCGATGAGGCTCAGCAGACCTGGTATCGGTATGAGCCCCTTCGGGTCTGGCCTGAGCTGCAGTTTATCGGGCACCGACAAGAGAAGCCCCACCGCCCCGGGTAAAGCATGGTGCTCCCCCTACGGGCCTGGGTGTATCGGGGGCAGCCGCATGTGGCCCCTGTATTAGATGCCCTTTCCCCTGCCCAAATTGTCACCCTGCGCCAGGACCCCCACCAGGCCCTGCATCTTTCCTATCCAGCGGACCCCGCCGAGCTGCTCCAGCGCTGGTCTCAGTGGCTCTCCGAGCAAGTACTCCTACCAGAGCCAATCCCTGCATTGTATGCATACAGCCAGACTTTTTATCGTTACGGAGAGACCCGAATGCCCTTCCAGCGAGTGGGCGTTATTGGGCTGCTGCCGACTTCTGTGCCTCTCCTGCCGCATGAGGCTACCCTCCCGGACCGAGTGGAGGCCCTCCAAAAAGCCCTGACCTTTCTGCCCCTCCAAGCTACTCCTATCCATGTCTTAGCACCAGGCGCATGGGGAGAAATTAGCGCTCTGCTTGAGCTGTACCTCAGCTGTCCGCGCTTTTCGGTAAGTCAAGGGGGCGTTATGCACCGTTGGAGCCCCATACATCACCGAGGGCATCAAGAGCAGCTGCGAGCCCTTTTGGGTGAAGGCCCTTTTCTCATCGCGGATGGGCATCATCGCTGGCAAGCGGTACGCCAAGTAGGCCTTTCGCACTACCTCGTTTATGTCTCTCCCCAAGAGGACCCCAGCTTGTATATCGCTCCTACCCACAGATTTCTGGAGGTAGAAAGGGCCGAAGTGCTCCAGCAGCTGGAGCCGTATTTTGAGCTACGGGCGGCAGCGGCTCGGGTACCTTTATGGGCTGAAGTGCAAGGGCTTCGGCATGCGATAGGTGTGGTGGCCCCTGGTGGGCGTAGTTGGACGGCGCGGCTCCGGCCTACCTATTGGTCCTACCTTACGTCACAGCCTCTCGTGCATTGGCTCCATGTCTGGGTGCTCTCTAAGTATTCCCCTTCGCAGATAAGCTTTTCTCGGGAGCCGGTGCCTCTCCTGGAA
>CALKJV010000130.1 GCA_937995505.1 uncultured Bacteroidia bacterium
CCGAGTTTACCGACGTCTTCGCCAAAGATTACCACTCGGGGGTCGCGTCGCAGGGCAGCCCGAAAGCAGGCGTTGATTATCCGAAACCCCTCTACGCGTTCTGGCTCAGCCGGATAGCGCGCAGGCACGACCGGCACCCGCAGCGCCGTGCCCCGATAAAGGTAAGTCTCATACCGCTGCTCTTGCTGCGCATACTTTTCGCGATAGAGACGAAGGAGCTCTCGCCGATACGGAGCCAGGGGAGACTTTCGCAACAGCACGTGCACGGCTTCAAAGACCTCGCGGTAGGTTACGGGTTTGAGCTTTTCCAGGGAGGTGCGCTCTTCACTAAGGGGGATGAGGGCTAAAGCTTGCTGGTGAAACTCTCGGATAGGGGCGAGATAAGCCTCCCAAGCTCGGCGTTGAGCGGCGCGGGCAGCTTCTATGGCTTCTGCCTCTATCTGATCTAACTCAGCTTCGGTAGCTAACCCCTGCGTCAAAATCCACTGCCGAAACAGCACAAGCCCATCGTTCGCCTTTTCCCAGGCAAGCCGCTCGGGACTCTTATAGCGCTCATGACTGCCAGAAGTGGAATGCCCCTGCGGCTGCGTAAGCTCTACTACATGAATAAGAGCTGGTTCATGGAGCTTGCGTACTCGCTCGGCGGCTTTTTTGTAGGTCTCTACGAGGGCGGGGTAATCCCAGCCTTTCACGGTATAGATGGCTAAGCCCGGCTGATTTTGCGTAGAACGCATGCCGGCTAAGGCTTCCGAGATGCTCCCTTTGGCCGTCTGGTAAATAACCGGCACGGAGATCCCGTAGCCGTCATCCCATACACTCACGATAGCGGGCGCTTGGAGCACGACCAGGGCGTTGATAGACTCCCAGAAAAGCCCTTCGCTGGTGCTGGCATCGCCAATGGTGGCCCAGGCAATCTCATTGCCCTGCTGAGAAAATTCCGTAAGGTGGGCAAGCTCGGGGAGCTTTCGGTAGAGCACGGAGGCCCAAGCCAGTCCTACGGTACGAGGCATCTGGCTGGCGGTAGGAGATACATCGGAAACGCTATTTTTACGCTGGCTCTGCGGCAGCCACCCTCCCTGCGCATCTAAAAACGGCGTAGCAAAGTGCGCATTCATCTGGCGGCCGCCCGAAGCTGGCTCCGCCTCTACGTCTGCATGCGCATACAACTGCGCAAAAAACTGCTCCGGCGTAAGCAAGCCCGCCGCCAGCACGAAGGTCTGGTCCCGATAGTATCCCGAGCGAAAGTCCCCCACTTGAAAAGCGTGGGCCATGGCCAGCTGCGGGAGCTCCTTGCCATCGCCAAAAATCCCAAACTTCGCTTTGCCTGTGAGCACCTCCTTGCGCCCGATGAGACTCAATTGCCGACTCAGGTGCGCTATGCGATAATCCTGCAGTATCTCTTCTCGGGTGAGCCCTCCTGGCAGCTTGGCTTCTTTCACTCGGGCCATGCAGCAAAGATAGGCTTTCAGCGCTTCCGCAGAGGGCCTGGGTGGAAGTAAGCGCCCCTAGATGGAAAGCTTGCAGGTAGAAACTCTACTTAGCGGGTAGGAAGCGACTAAAGGACCTTCCTACCCGAAGTACCGTATCGCTGCAAAGCCCCAGGCCCCGGCTTTCCGCACAGCTTCCACCACCTTATCATTTTCTATGCCGCCGATAGCGACAAGGGGAAGGGTAGGATATTGCCGAGAGAGGGTAGAGAGCCATTCTAAGGGAGCGAAAGAGCGCTGCTCGGGATGAGAAGGCGTGGGGAAAACTGGGCCTATCCATGCGTACGAAGCCCAGGTGGCGGCGACAGCCACCTCTTCGGGGCTGTGGCAAGACTGGCCCCAAAGGTAAGAAGGGTGGGGCTTCTCGCCGGGAGGCTCAGATAGCGGTGGTCCTGCGAAGTGCATTCCCCATCCGATAGGGAGAGTAGCCCAGCGCGCATGCACGATCCACGGCACACCCGCCCACCGTCGCGCCCACGCCCACAAACCCGGAAGGGCTGGGGGGCGCGCCAGTCGCAATACCAGCGCTGTAGCCCCACGACTCAGAGCCCGTTCAGCCCATCGGTCTAAATCTTCTACCTCCCAAGGAGTTACCGCCATGCGCTGCCAAACTTCGCTCATGGCTCCTCTGTAGCAAGCACGTAAAAGCGAGTCCGATCTGGCGTTACAGTGCCTGCGGCCGGTAGAGGAAATCGCCGCAGCTCTTGGGTGAG
Organism: uncultured Bacteroidia bacterium; assembly: GCA_937995505.1. Classification (GTDB taxonomy): domain Bacteria; phylum Bacteroidota; class Bacteroidia; order SpSt-205; family SpSt-205; genus SpSt-205. The sequence goes on from CALKJV010000130.1 coordinate 2,201, forward strand.
TTCTACCCGTAGGGAGTCTCCTCCCACGAGAAACTCCATCGGCCCCCGGAAGCCCGCTTCCTGCACGACCCACCGCGCTAGGAGGTAGCGCTGCTCGCCTTCCTCTACCACCTTATACGAGACTACCGGCGGGCGCAGGTAATACAGATAGGCCCGAAAAAATGGCCCTAAGTCTTCGCCAAGCTGGCGACTCAGAAAAGCGATAAGCTCCGCCCCTCCTACCGTCCGAAAGCTGAAGCTATCCTGCACCGCCCGCAGCGCCCTAAACCACAGCGAGTCGTTCCCTACCCGACTGCGCAGCGTATGCAGCACCCAAGCCATCTTGTAGTAAATATCCGTATTGTAGGTCTGGTCGGCATTGACACCGTAGGGGCCTTGGATGGTCTGGCGGTTTTGGATGTTTTTCCGCTGCTGAAGGAGGTAGCGCTTAGCTGCCTCGTAGCCCTGGTAGTACTCTACGTACAAGGCTTCGCCGTAGGTACAGAAGCCCTCTTGGATCCAAAGGTCGGCATTGTCGCTGGCGGTTACGTGATTGCCCCACCACTCGTGGCCCGTCTCATGGAGGATGATGTAATCAAAGCCCCATTCTGGGTCGAGCTTGAAGCGGTTTCCGTAGGCAATGGCACTTTGATGCTCCATGCCGTAGTAGGGCGACTCCACGAGCCCAAAGCCATCCCGCTGCGGCGGAAAGGGTCCAAAGTAACGCTCCAAAGCCCTTAGGACCTTTCTACTCTCGGTGGCTAAGTAGGGAGCCTTCCCGAGACTACGCTCCAATACCGAAAAGCGCAGCGGCACTACGGCCCCACTGACTGAATGAAAGGTATCTTCTACCGTGACGTAGCCAGGCGCTGCATAGAAGGTGATATTGTAGGTATTGATGGGGTAGGAGACCCGATAGGTGAAGCAGTTTTGGCGGCCTTTTTGCGCAGAGTCAAGGGGCTGGCCATTGGCGATGACGCGCAGGGGGGCAGGCACACAGAAGGTAAGGGTTACGCTGTCGGGTTCATCAGAGAGGTGGTCCTTGAGGGGCCACCAGAGGCTCGCGCCGAGGCCTTGGCAGGCGACACCGAGCCAGGGCTGGCCAGTGGGCGTGCTTCCCCATACAAGGCCGCCATCCCAAGGGGGCCGAGGGGCACTTCGGGGCTTGCCCCCATATACCGCCCGCCACCGATGCACAGAACCCAGCGCCCAGCCCTTGTTTACTTTACGCAGGTCTACCCAAATCGCTCGCGTGCCCTTCACCCGGCGAAAAGGTACCCGCTGCTCATCTACCCAGAGCTGTCGCAGCGCAAGCGCCTCGTCTAAATCTATTTGCAGGGTATCCGCTCCCCCCTCCCATGAGAAGGTACATACCACCTCCCCCTCCAGGGTCTTTTTCTCAGGGTCAATAGAGACAGAAAGCGCATAGTGCCGCACATCGTAGCAGGTTCGGTAGGGGCTTAGCGAGCCCAAGAGCGTGTCTGCACGGCTGAAAGCCCGGCGACCGTACATTACCTGCGTACCCTCCCACTGGGCACAGGCCGCCAGCGGAAGCAGGAGCACGATCAGCCTACCGCCTCTAAGACAAGGCCGCATAACCGATAGAGAAGGTGAGCGCTCACAATAGCATCCAGCTCCTGTCCGCCAGTCTCACATAAATCAAATCCGATGAGTTGTCGGCCCGAGTTTCGCAGGCTCTCTAAGAGAAAGAAGAGCTCCTCGTAACGCAAGCCGCCGGGTACGGGGGTGCCTGTATTAGGCACGTAGCCGACCTCTAAGGCGTCTGCATCTAAGCTGAGATAGACCTTTTCAGGCAGGAGGCTGACGATCTCGCGTACGGTTTCACTCCAAGGGCGCCCCAGTAGGGTCGCTTGGCTTAGGCGCCGCATCTCATATACGATGAGGCGAGGGGAGAGCTGGTGAGCCCGTTCGGCTTCTGCTTGCGCCCAATCCCGAATGCCCACCGCGACCGCCCTTTCTACCTTAGGCAGCTCCAGGGCATGGTGTAAAATCGTCGCGTGCGAGTAAACAAGGCCCTCGTACTGCGGGCGCAGGTCGGCGTGAGCATCTATATGGAGCACGCCATAGCCGGTAGTGTAGGTTTGGAGCTTTCTATGGGCGCCGAGGGGTACACTGTGGTCACCGCCGACAATTCCGAAGGGTTTGCCCGCTAAGAGCGCAGCTTCCACCCACTGCTCTACGTAGGGCAGTACCTGCGTTTCGTATACGAGGTCCGGAGAGCCTTCTCCCCCAAAAGGCTTTTCGGGTTCGGCCCAAAATAAACCCGCCGCCTCTAAGTGCGGATACTCCGAACGGTAGTAGTCTACTTGCCGAGACACCAACCGAATCAGGCTAGGCGCCTTGGCTGTGCCTCGCCGGAAAGAGACTCCCCCCTCCCACGGTACTGCGATTAGTACGAGCTTGGCTTCCTCCCAAGAGGAGAGGCGCCCGTAGATCTCTTGGCTTTGGCGCACGCGCAGCTGCACTTGGCGAAGGTACATACATTGCCTCATAGGCAGCTTCCCGAGCGCTTTTTTGCGTAATATTGCCCCCATGAAGCTCCACGAGTATCAGGCGAAAGAGCTCCTATCGCGACACGGCCTCCCGGTGGCGGGGGGGCAAATTGCTAAGACAGCGGAAGAAGCCGTAGCGGCAGCCCAAGCAATTGACCCCACAGGCAGGGGCCCCTGGGTCCTCAAAGCACAAGTCCACGCCGGCGGGCGCGGTAAGGCCGGCGGCGTCAAGCTCGCTAAATCCTTAGAGGAAGTTCGTACCCTCGCCAGCCAAATGATCGGCATGAAGCTCGTGACCCCCCAGACCGGCCCCGAAGGTAAAATTGTCCATACCCTCTACATAACCGGAGACGCCTTTTATCCTGGCCCTTCGCCTATTCGGGAGTTTTATGTGAGCCTTACCCTGGACCGGGCGACAGGCCGAGATGTGCTCATCGCCAGCGCAGAAGGCGGCGTAGAAATTGAAGAGGTAGCCGCTACCCGCCCAGAAGCTATCCTCAAAATCTACCTCAACCCCCTCCTCGGCCTGATGCCCTATCAAGCTCGGCAAGTAGCTTATGGGTTAGGCCTGAGCGGAGAAGCCTTCAAAAACGCCGTAGACTTCCTCCTCAAACTCTACAAAGCCTACGACGCCTTAGATGCCAGCCTCTTGGAAATCAACCCCATGCTCAAAACCTCCGATGACAAGATTCTGGCCTTAGATGCGAAGCTGGATATTGAGGATAATGGCTTAGCGGTGCGGCACAAAGAACTTGAAAGCTGGCGCGACCTCAAAGAAGAAGACCCCTTAGAGACCGAAGCTCGGGAAGCCGGCCTCAGCTACGTCAAGCTGGATGGCAATGTCGGCTGCATGGTCAATGGCGCCGGCCTGGCCATGGCGACCATGGATATCATCAAACTCGCTGGCGGCTGGCCCGCTAACTTCTTAGACGTAGGCGGCGGCGCCAATGTAGAACGCATCGCAAAAGCCTTCCAGATCCTACTCAAAGACCCAGGCGTCAAAGTCATCCTCGTCAATATCTTCGGCGGCATCGTGCAGTGCGACCGTGTAGCCAACGGCATCCTCCAAGCCTACCGACAAATCGGCAGCATTCCCGTACCGATGGTAGTGCGCCTGCAAGGCACAAATGCCGACTTAGCTGCGCAGATTCTCAAAGAGTCAGGCCTACCGATTATCCCAGCTGTAGAATTGTGGGAAGCTGCGCAGAAAGTCCAGCAGGCCCTGGGTCAGGTGCGCGCTTAGGGACCTTTTAGTACCAAAAACTCCCCTTCACCTCATAGAGAGGCCATACCTCACAGGTATGAGAAAGGAAGATGCTCCTACCCAAAAGCTCCCTCCCGTGCTTACGATTGCGGGTTCGGACAGTAGCGGGGGAGCCGGCATCCAAGCTGACCTCAAAGCCTTCACAGCGCTGGGCACCTATGGCATGAGCGTAATTACCGCCCTCACTGCCCAAAATACCTTCGGCGTGGCAGAAATCTTACCTATCCCGCCGGCGTTTGTAGAAGCGCAGCTACGGGCCGTATGGTCTGACATTCCGCCGAGAGCTGTGAAGCTCGGCATGCTCGCAAATACCCAAATTATAGAGGTGGTAGGACGCTTTTTGCGGGGTGTATCGGTGCCGTGGGTACTGGATCCGGTTCTGATAGCTACCTCAGGCGCGCGCCTATTAGACCCCGATGCCGAAGCAGCCTTACGAGCCCTGTGCGCCGAAGCTACTGTCGTCACGCCCAACCTCCCCGAAGCCGCGGCCTTGGCCCAGCATCCCCTGCCCACTACCGAAAAAGAAGCCTACGAACTAGGACATACCCTTTCCCTTCGGTATCCCCATCCCGTCTGGCTCCTCAAAGGCGGTCACTCTACGTGGGAACCCCATACCGTTACGAGCTGGATATTCTATTCTGGCGAGCTCTTACAGAAGCAGGTACAACCTCGGCTCTCGCTCCCTCGTCCGCCGCATGGCAGCGGATGCACGCTTGCGGC
>CALKJV010000131.1 GCA_937995505.1 uncultured Bacteroidia bacterium
GGTTAGGCACGGGTCTGCAAAACCCTTTACGGGAGTTCGAATCTCCCCGTCGCCTCAGGAGCCCGTGAAAGGTTAGCTATCTGCTTTTTTGCGGTACGAGACAGGGGCAGCTCTACTCCTCGCTCTGGTTTTCGTAGGCTGCGCCTCAAAAAAAGCACATAGCTCAGCAGAGTCAGTTCCCTTCCTGCTCACCCAGCCTCTAATTCGGGATACCTTCCTTACCCGCGAGTATGTTTGCCAGATTCGGGCGGCTCGATAGATAGAGGTTCGTTCCTTAGAGCGCGGGTATTTAGAGCGCATCTATGTAGATGAAGGGCAACGGGTTCAGGCAGGGCAGCTTCTCTTTCAGCTACTACCCCTCCCTTATCAAGCGGAATATCAGAAGGCGCAAGCCGAGGTTCGCTATGCCGAAGTGGAATACGCCAACGCCAAGGTTTTAGCGGATAGCGGGGTAATTTCTCCTAGTCAGTTGGCGCTAGTGCAAGCGAAATTAGACAAAGCGCGAGCCGAGGCGGCTCTGGCGGCTTCCCATCTACAATTTACTAGCATTCGGGCGCCTTTTGAGGGGCTAATTGGAGAGCTAAAAGTACGGTTAGGTTCCCTCTTAGAGGAAGGGGAGTTATTGACTACCCTCTCCGATCCGTCTCAACTCTGGGATACTCTCAAAAATCCGAGCGGGCTTCCGCCCAGGGCCAGCAAGCCCTCTCCCGCTACGAGCAAGTCTTACTGCAAGCTTACCTGGAAGTGCTTACCCACTTAGCCCACCTCCAAAACCTTGCCCAAAGTCACAGGCTCAAACAACAAGAAGTGAATATTCTCACGCAAGCTACCACTACGGCCAATTTACTCTACAAGGCAGGAGAAGCCGATTACTTGGAGGTGCTCTTGACTCAAACAGAAGCCTTGGAAGCCCAGTTGGAACTTGTGGAAATTGAGCTGGAGGTACTGCGAGCTCGGGTGAGGCTATACAGAGCGCTGGGGGGAGGGTGGTAGCCCTGGACCTCCCAATGTGCGCAGAAAGTCCAGCGCGTTCAAAAGGTCTTCAGGCATCGGCGCGGTAAAAGTGAGCCTTTCTCCCGTAATCGGATGCGTAAAGGAAAGCTCGTATGCGTGAAGGGCTTGCCTTCGCATAATCTCTAAGAGCTGGTGTGCTTGCTGGCCTACTTTTGGGCTGAGGAGGGGTATGCGCGGGCGATCCCCTCCATAGGTGGCATCCCCAACTAACGGATGCCCTATGTGCGCTAAATGCACCCGGATCTGATGCGTGCGTCCCGTCTCTAAGCGGCATTCCACGAGCGTGGCAAGGGGTAGCCGTTCTACTACCCGCCAGTGCGTGATAGCGTGTTTGCCCTGCTCGCCGTGTGGGAAGGCCCGGTACTTTTTGCGCTGGTGTGGATCCCGGCCAATGTAAGCGGTAATCGTGCCTGCGCTTTCTTTGGGATGGCCCCATACTAGCGCCCAATAGCGCCGTTGCGCCGAATGCTCAAAAAATTGCTTAGAAAGTCCAAAATAGGCCCGTTCTTCTTTGGCCACCACTAGCAGGCCTGTAGTATCTTTATCTATGCGATGCACGAGGCCGGGGCGGGCTTGGTTCTGTTCGGTGGCGGGGAGGGCAGCCCCTTGCAAGTGATACAGGAGCGCATTCAGGAGCGTACCTGAATACACCCCAGCCCCCGGGTGACAGCTCATGCCCGCAGGCTTATTTACGACGAGGAGATAGGGGTCTTCGTACAGAATATCCAGCGGGATAGGCTCGGGGGTAAGGTCTAAGGGAGGCGGATAGGGCATTCGCACCCGAATCACTTGATTGGGGCGCACCCGAGCACTAGGCTTAGTGGGTTGCCCATCCACCGTAACAAGCCCCACCGATATGGCCAGCTGCAAGCGTGACCGGCTGAGGTGGGTAAGCCGTTGAGCTAAATACTGATCCAACCGAATCGGCCGCTGCCCAGCATCTACACTGAGAGTATAATGCTCGTACAGCTCTATTTCCTCTTCGGGCAGGGCGGAGGGGTTATCGGACGCCGGGAACATCCACTTGCACGCCTTTTCGTCTAAGCTGCTCCCGAAGGGCCCTAAGTCGCTCAGGCGGAAGGTCGCGAGCGCCTAACATCACATATTGCAAGCTTGGAATCTCTGCCAGCTTCTCCCAGTCCTGAATGGGGTTTTCGTAGCAGTAGAGGTAAGCCAAACGCGGGCACTGCGTCAGGGGAGCGATAGAAGTAATCTGGTTCTTTCCGATAGAAAGCTTGACGAGGTACGGCAGCCCTGCCAAAGGTGAAAGGTCGCGCACATTGCATCGGTGCACATCTAAGTAGAGTAGCCGGCGCAGTAGCCGTACGAAGCTGAGGTCTTGGATGGCGGGATTCTGGCCTAAGGTTAGCTCCTCTATCTGCCCAAGCGAACTGAGCGCAGCAATAGCCGCGCCTTCCTGGATGATGCCTTGGGCTTGAAGCACACGCAGCCGGGTGAAGCGCCCCAGCTCTAGCACAAGGGGACGCACAGCTTCGGGCTGAACATGGGAGATATTCAGAAGCTCTAAGCTCCCTGCAAACCCTAATAGTATCTTAAGTTCGCGCACCGCTGTACAGCGAAAGAGACTGATCATGCGCAGCTTGGGTAGCTGGCTTAGGGGGCTTAGGTCGCTGACACGAGTTTCTGAGAGATCCAGTGCCTGTAAGCTACTTATGCGGCTTATCTGGCCCAGCTCTTGGAGGGAGGTGCGAGCGAGACTCAAAAACTGTAGCTTTCCCATTCGGCTCAGCGGAGAAAAATCTCTAATCGGATTATCATCCAGCAGGAGCCCTTCCAGAGAAAGCTCCAAAAGCGGGCTAATATCCTCAATATCGCAGTCTTCTAAGGCCAGCACTTTGAGCTTAGGGCAGGATCGCTTGACCTCTGCGACGAGGGTGGGTAGGTCTAGCTCTTCTAAGTCGCTTAGATACAGGGCCTGCAAGCTGGAAAAACGCTGGAGGCCGGGAACCTTTCCTGAGGCCTTGAGGTAGAGGGTAGTTTCGGGGCGGGCGATTTGGGCTGGGCTACTCCAATAGCGGATGGCAAAAAAACGATCTATCAGCTCCTCATACACGACTAAACGGCTTGGCCCGGGTTCTTCTTGTCCCCAAAGCAGTCCGATAGCTGCCCCTAAAATTCCTACCTTTGCCCAGAGTCTCACCCTACAAATGTACGAGACAGCGCAGAAGATTCTCTCTTGGGACCAGTTAGATAGCTGGGTGGCTTATTGGCGCTTTCTGGAGCAGCGTATTGTGTTTACGAACGGCTGCTTTGATATCCTGCACCTCGGGCATGTGCAGTATTTAGAGCAAGCGGCACAGCTCGGAGATGTACTGGTAGTCGGCCTTAATAGCGATGAGTCGGTGCGTCACCTCAAAGGCCCTAAGCGTCCCCTTCAGCCGGCTTATGCCCGCGCTCGCATTCTCGCTGCCTTGGAGTTTGTGGAAGCCGTGGTTATCTTTGAAGAGGATACGCCCCTGCGCCTCATTGAAAAGATCATGCCCGATGTACTGGTGAAAGGCGGTGATTACACCCCTGAGACTGTCGTCGGCGCGTCTTTCGTCAAAGCGCGCGGCGGAGAAGTAGTACTCCTGCCCCTCGTAGAAGGTTTCTCTACGACAGCGCTCATAGAACGAGCATGTGGCAGTTAGATCCCCTCTATCGGCGAGAACGCTGGCTCCTTGCGAGTATCCTTCTCTTTCTCTTTATTGGGCTGCCCCTCCTGCTTTTTCTGTATGTGCTGATAGACATGCCCTCCTTCCGCGCGCTGGAGGATCCCAGCCCTGAGCTGGCGAGCGTAGTTTATTCTGCCGATGGGAAGATTTTAGGAACTTTTTACCTAAGTAGTGATCGGGTGCGAGTACCTGCCACAGAGCTCCCCAATACCTTGAAAAAAGCCTTGATTGCTGTAGAAGATCGGCGCTTTTATGACCATTCGGGCATAGATCCAGTAGGTATTGTATCGGCGGTGGTGTCTTCTGCTACCGGTCGGGTACGAGGAGGGAGCACTATTACGCAGCAGCTGGCCCGGAACCTCTATGACGCCGTCGGCGTAGAACGCTCCCTTACTCGTAAGCTCAAAGAAGTGGTCGTAGCGCTTTTCCTGGAATACCGTTACAGTAAGGAAGAGATCCTTGCCATGTACCTCAATACGGTGCCTTTCGGAGGGGTAACCTACGGCGTACAGGCCGCTAGCCGATACTACTTCGGAAAGGACCTGAAAGAGCTGAATCTCCCAGAGATAGCGCTTTTGGTCGGCCTGCTCAAAGGCCCCTCTTACTATAGCCCCTACAAGCATCCTAAGCGGGCTTTAGCTCGGCGTAATCTCGTCCTGGACCTCATGGTGGAAGCCGGCTTCCTGACCCGAAAAGAAGCAGAAGCCGCAAAACGAGCCCCCTTAGGCGTGGGTCAGGCCCCCTACACTGCTAGCCAAAGTCAAGGTCTAGCGCCGTATTTCCGAGAACACTTACGCTTATGGCTAACCGACTGGGCTCGTAAGCGGGGGTATGATTTGTACCGAGATGGGCTTCAGATTTATACCACCCTGGATGGCCGGCTGCAGATGCACGCAGAGTCTGCCATGGTGGCCCACCTGAGCAGCTTTCAGAAGGTCTTTGAGAAAGACTTGGCAGCTCGGCCCTTGCCCTGGGAAAAAGATACCATAATCATCCGCCGTGCCATGCTGCGCAGCGAACGCTATAATGTCGGTAAAAGTGCTGGCCTTTCCGAAGGAAAGCTTTACAAGCAATTCCACACCCCAGTCCCCATGCGGCTCTTCTCTTGGGATCCGCCGGGCTATGTGGATACGGTCCTTACGCCGTGGGACTCTTTGAAGTACTATCTACGCTTTTTGGAAGTGGGCCTCGTAACGATTGACCCGCACACAGGTGAAGTCAAAGCCTGGGTGGGCGGCATCAATCATACCTACTTCAAATATGACCATGTCGTGCAGGGCAAACGGCAAGTGGGCTCTACCTTCAAGCCCTTTGTATACACCGCCGCGATGGATAATGGATACTCGCCGTGCTACGAAGAGCTAAATATTCCCGTAGAGATACCCGTACGGGTAGATCAGCGCGATACCATCTGGAGCCCACGCAATGCAGACCGAGACATTGGGGGCAAGGTTCAGCTGCGCAAAGCCTTAGCCCTTTCGCTCAATATCATTACGGCTCGCCTCATCAAGGCCTTAGGCCCTCAGGTCGTCGTAGAGTATGCTCGGCGCATGGGAATCCAGTCCGAGCTGGAAGCCGTATATGCCCTAGGCCTAGGGGCGTGCGATCTGAGCGTAATGGAGCTCACCAGCGCGTATGGCTGCTTCCCTGCCTTAGGGGTATGGCGAGAACCTATTTTCGTGCGGGAAATCCGCGACCGGCGCGGCAATATCTTAGAAACCTTCACAGGTACGAGCCGCCGAGCCCTCAGCGAACGCACCGCTTATCTCATGGTAGATATGCTACGGTGGGTTACGATAGCGGGCACAGCAGGGGAGCTCCGCTGGCGATATGGCTTGAGTGACTTAGATATTGGCGGAAAGACGGGCACGACCCAGAATCACGCCGATGGGTGGTTTGTGGGCTTCACGCCCGACTACGTAACAGGGGTATGGGTAGGTACAGCCGACCGTGCTGTGCACTTCTCAACCCTTACCTACGGCCAAGGCGCACGCATGGCTATGCCTATCTGGGCCCTCTACATGAAGGCCGCTTACAGTGACTCTACGCTGGGGCTGAACCGAAAGAAGCGCATCACCCCTCCCCCCGGCGTACAAATACCTACTTGCCAAACTACTGACTCCCAAGAGCAGGAAGCCCCCGCGCCCCAGCGAGTGGAGGATTTTTTGCGCTGATGGATGTTCTACGGGAAGGGCTATGGTTTGCTGGGTGGTGGTGGCGATTAGAAGCCCGCAAAGGACAAAGTAGTGCTACCGCCGGTCTATTTTTGGGGGCAGTTCTCCTGGTAGGAGGAATCTTTCGTCAGCGAGAAGACCCTACGGAGGCTTTTTTGCGCTTTCTTTTCTGGATAAGCTACTTTTTTGGCCTTTTTTTGGCTTTACCTCGGGCCTTCTTAGAGCGGCGCCCAGAAGAGTGGCGCTGGCTCTATAGCCTCGTCTCCGAAGCAGGTGCTTTACTTGGGTTATGGTTGTACAGTGTGTCTCTGGGGATAGGCCTGGGGGTGATTCTATGGGTTGGGGCCCAGTTTTGGTGGGGCTCTACTCCCCCCTTGAGGACCGTGCTCTTGGGCGGGGTAGCCCTTTCTCTGCCGCTACTCATAGCGGCTTTTCTCACAGCCCGGGCAGAAACCTCCTATGCCCTAGCGGCAGTACTCGCTTTTCCTTTGAGTTTTTTTCCGCTGCTTTGGCTCGTAGCTCAAAGTCAGCCCCCCTCTGCTCCCCTTCTGGGGATTGTAAGCGTAGAGACCCTCTTGTTTTTTCTCCTGGGCCCCTATGTGTGGCGAAACTGACACATGCAGCGCAGCCTTTTGCTCCTTAGAGCGCCCTAATCCCCTCGGGAAGGGCTTCTCAGCGGGGTAAAGGGCTCTGGCATGCTTTTTGCGAGCATTTCCCACATGAGCCGGGAGGAAAGTGTACTCTGGAGCCGCTTAGGCTTCTCTCTCTTGAAGCTCTACGGCAAGCTGCAGCGAGAAGAGAAAGCCCTGGCGGCGCGCTACCAGCTGGGCGCTTCTCATGTGGAGATGCTATCGGCCCTCAGTCATTTAGAAGAGAAGCCAGGAGAATGGATTCCTGTGCAAGCGGTATATCCCTTTTTTGCCCTTACTCAGCCAGCTATAGGGCGCATTCTTCGGCATCTGGAATACTGGGGTTTCGTGCACATGTGCCGAGATAAATCTGATCGTCGCCGCCTCCTTGTACGGTTAGACCCTAAGGCGCACAAGCTCTTAGAGGAAATAGAACTCCATCGGGCCCATATATTGCGTTCGGCCTTCCCGGACGTCTCGCCGAAGCAGCTGCGTAGCTGGGTGCAAGCCCTGCGAAGCCTTAACTTTGCCGTCCATCGGCATGTGGAGGCGTCTATGGGCTTATCTGGGTAAAAAAGAAGCCTGGGCATTTTTGGGAGTGGTCCTAGCTGGGATAGCCCTTGTGTACGGTTTATTTTTCGTTTTGCTTCTGCCCCGTTTCACTCGTCAAGGTGAGGAATATGTTCTCCCAAGCCTGACAGGCCGTAGTTACGCCTCAGTGCAGCGTGCGTTAGAATCCGCAGGTTTTGTTGTGGCGGTGATTGACTCGCAGTATGTGCCCGATGCCGATCCGAATACCGTATTGCTACAAGATCCGCCGCCTAAGACCCGCATCAAAAAAGGGCGGAAAGTTTACCTCACCTTAGCCAGTCATACGCCACCGCAGCTTCCGCTGCCTCATGTGCAAGACCTGCCGTATGAGCAGGCGTATCGTCTTTTGCGAGAGAGTTATGGGTTTCGGGTGGGGGAGGTAGAGTATGTAGCGGGTGACATTCCCGACATTGTGAAAGGTGTACGCTACCAGGGGCGCCTTCTCAAGCCTGGGGAGCCGGTTCCTAAGTACGCTACCCTGAGTCTGATTGTAAGTCGGGGATTGAGTGATCAGAAGGTGTCATTTATTTCGGTGGTAGGGTTACCCTTAGAGGAGGCGGTGAGCCGCCTGAGCGCAGCCGGCCTTTCTGTGGGGTACATTCGGTATAAGCCCTCTCCTCAGGCTCCGCCCGGACACGTGTATCGCCAATATCCAGAGCGTGTACCGGGCGACTCGCTGCCTATGGGTATGGCGATAGACCTCTTTGTAAACGGCGAAGCCCCCCAAAGTGTCTCTGAATGATGACACTTCTGATTTGGGCTCAGCTCCTGTGGGGCGGCGAATGGGGCCAAATGCCCATGCGGTGGACGCTCTATGGGGCTGAGCTGCGCAAAACCTCGGCTATGGCTGCGCCTCGGGCTTACACCCTTTTGCTGAATGGCGCAGATGCCGGGGGCCTGCCGTACCAAACCGATAACCCCCGGCTTCAAGGGCCCGCAGATAGCGCAGTAAGTGAATGTATATCCCTCACGGGGCCAGCCTTCGTGGCTTTCGCGTATCAGCGTGGCGGCCTCATGGAGCCCCCAGAAGGAGAGGATACCCTAAGCCTGTGGGGACTCACAGATCAAGGCACCTGGGAGCGCCTCTGGTATGCCGAAGGTAGTTCTCAAGCCGATAGCGCCTTCACGGTCGTGTATGTGCCCTTAGTAGAGCCTAAATGGTTTCATCCTTGCCTGCGGCTCAAATGGACCACTTGGGGCAGCACCTATGGCGCATACGACAACTGGTTTATCGCGTATACTTATCTGCAGGCTGACACAGCGGAGGGGCCGGTGGCTTTTTTCCAGCAGCTTCCGCGTGTGTATGGGGGGGCTTACGGGAGCTGGCCTGTAAGTGAAGAACTCCCCGAGAGCCTGCTAACCTTGCGGATAGGCGGCCAAACAGGTACGAGCGCTACGCTCACCCTTTATCAAGATGGAAGCCTCTTCGCCAGCCGAAGCCTCATCTTAGGCAGCCAAGATACTTTTCAGTTACGAGCTCCTCGTCCCACCGCGCCGGGTATCTACCCTCTGAGCTGGGAACTTACTGCCGCTCCTGTCTCTACCGTGCTCCATGACACCCTGCGCTTAGAAGGCTCGGTATGGGGATATGACGATAATGAAGTAGAGACAGGATACGGGCTGCGTCAGCTGGGGGTGGCGGCTTGTCAGGAGTTTCGGTTAGACTCGGCTCGGCGGATCGCCCGCGTAGGGATGCGCTTCTTTGCTGTGCCCACCCAGTATGGTAAGCCCTTTCAGTTGGGGATATGGGAGCTGGATGAGGGGACCTCCCCCCTCTATGTGAAGTTTGAACGGGTCAGTGTAGATAGCGCATGGGTTTGGTATGCGATAGATACTCCCATAGTTCTGCAAGGGCGGATAGGGGTGGGCTTTCTCCAAGCCGATGACAAACCGCTGGGGATAGGATGGGACGCAAGCCATGAGGGTCAGTCGAGCGTATGGGTACAGTCGGCCTCTGGGTGGGTCCCTTCTCGCCTTTCGGGCTGTATGTTTCTGCGCATAGAGACGGCGCCGGCGAGTACAGCTCTGCCCGTAGGTCAGCTAAAAAGAATCAGCCTTCCTACGCAGCTGCGAGCGGGTGAGTTCTTTTGGATAGAGGCGCCAGGGCAGGCGAGGATATGGGTCTGGGATGCCTCAGGGCGGCTTATTACCCTATGGGACGCCGGGCAGCAGCAGGCGCCTACCATGCCAGGGCTGTACTTTCTGCAGCCCGAGGGGTACAGTGGGGCGCGGTTGCTCGTACTTCCGTGAGCTTTGTGTACCTTTGTGCCGCCGCAAGGCGATTTTGTTTATATCTTTGCGCTCCCCAGACTCCGTAGCTCAGCCGGTAGAGCACTTGCCTTTTAAGCAAGGGGTCCTGGGTTCGAGTCCCAGCGGAGTCACGCCCAGATGGCGGAATTGGTAGACGCGCCGCTTTGAGGGGGCGGTGGCCGAAAGGCCGTAGGAGTTCGAGTCTCCTTCTGGGCACGCAGCAGAGAGGCGTTGAAAGTATGCCCTGTATGCCCAAAAAGCTGCATCTTTGCAGCATGAAGCGTACCTACTTACTCCTGCTCAGCCTATCGGCTGTATGGGCACAGCCCTTGCGCGGCGTACTTGGCCTTTTTGAGGGTAATGGCACTACCTATCCCAACACTGGCCTCTTCTACTACCTAAGTAGTGCTAATGGCTCCTCCGAAGCCTTTGCCGGGCCTATTCAGGACGTAGAGCCTTTTGGCAATGACTTGGCCTATGACCCGGCGACGCAGTTACTCTTTGTAATAGGAGGGAGTCGGGGTGCCTTTACACCTTGGCGAGGGAGCGTGTATGCACTGGATGTATGGCGTTCGTCGGTGCCTCTCTCTACATTAGATAGCATCGGCGCACGGCGGCTGGCAGTACGAGATACCCTACTCCTGGTAACCCGCAATCGGGCGCCGTACTTTACAGCCTATCGCATCCAGTATGATTCCCAGACGCAGGCTCTACAGTTAGACTCGCTTTGGTCGCCGAGCAGCCCCCTCCTCCGCAATGTGCCTGATGGCCTTCTGGTGTGGGGAGATACGGCGTACGTAGCACTATCCTACAATGCCTCTTACTCGCCGGACAGCCTCGTGCTGGCTATTAACCTCCGCACCCGGGCAGTAGTCGGCAGCTGGGAGGTCTTTCCCAATCCGACTGAGCTGGTGCGGGTCGGTAGTTCAATCTATGCTGCTTGCTACGGAAACTTCTCCCAGAATCTCCGAATCGCAAAAATTACCCCTGGCTCCCCTACGGTAACTATATGGGATGCAGGTCGCACCAGTTTCGGGGGCTTCGTCACGGATACAGGGGGGGTAAAGGACACCATCCTTTTCTGGGATATCACAGATACGTTGCGTGCCTTTGCGGTAGGGGCCCAGCAGACAGCGCCAGGGGCTTACGCTGGCGTGGCTTCCTCAGGTGGGGGGCTCTCTGGCTACGGACTCCTGTGGACCGGGGCTTGGCTATGGACCAGCTTCACAAACTACACCGACACGAGCTTGATTATCCTGCGTGATGCTGCTCCAAGCGGCGGTGCACCAGGTCCACGAATAGACACGATATTTAGACCTAATGGCATTCCAGGTGGGATTGGGTATCCGAGTTTGCGCCGATTCGTTTACTTTGAGGGGGATACCAGCCGGTCCGTGTCTGCGTTATCTGCTCCACGAGGGCAGCTCTTCTCTGTCTGGCCGAATCCAGTCACGGACTGGCTCTCTTGGAGCAGTGTGGGGGCTGTGGAGCGCTTTACCCTCTGGAGCGCAGAGGGTCGCAAGCTACGGGAATGGCTACGGCCCCAAGCTCCCTTGTATGTAGCTGACCTGCCAGCAGGCACTTACTTCTTGCGAGCGCATCTCGCGGATGGGCGTAGTACCACTGTGCCGATTGTGCGGCCTTGAGCTTTCGGCCTTTTGTCTATCGGGGGGCTTGCGGTGGGGTAAGCCCCCATTTTCTTTTCCCAAAGTAGGCCTCACCAGAGAAGTCTGAGCGGTTTTTCGGTGTAGGTTTGTGGTATGCGGCGAGTGCCTGAATGGCCGACTTGGCTGCAAGCCCCTCTGCGACCTGAGCCAGGTAAGCTCCTTGTCGTGCTCACAGGTGCCGGTATATCTGCAGAGAGTGGCCTTTCAACCTTTCGCGATTCGGGCGGCTTATGGGAACGCTACTCTATCTACGAAGTAGCTACCCCCGAGGCCTGGGCCCGCAACCCCCAGCTCGTGCTGGACTTCTACAACGCTCGGCGAGCTCAATTGGCCGAGGTGCAGCCTAACCCCGCTCACCACCTTCTCAAAGCCCTAGAAGAGCACTTCACTGTGATTGTCATCACTCAAAATGTAGACGACCTGCACGAGCGAGCTGGCTCAAAGTACATTGTACATCTGCATGGGGAGCTGGTGAAAGCCCGTAGCACCGCCGATGAGTCGCTTGTATATGAGATTGGCTATGCGCCGATTCGCTTAGGGGATGTGTGTGAGCGAGGTTCGCAGCTGCGTCCCCATGTGGTATGGTTTGGAGAGGCTGTGCCGGCTTATCCTCTGGCAGAAGCATGGGCGCGCCGGGCAGATATTTTTGTCGTGATAGGGAGTTCGCTGCAGGTTTATCCGGCGGCGGGCCTCATAGATGAGGCGGTACGTGCGCAGAAATTTCTCGTTGACCCTAAGCCGACGCTGACAGAGGGGGTTACCGTGATAGAAGCGCCAGCGACGGAGGGGGTTCGTCAGCTCTTTGAGCGCTTAGTGGGATGAGGGGAAAGTGGGTGTGGGTAGCCTTAGGGCTATGGGGCTGTGCTTCTATTCAGGCTCCGGACGGGGGGCCGCCAGATACCACACCCCCTCAGCTGCGTAGGATCCGAGTCAAGCCCTCTGCTCAAGGTGTTCGGCTGGTCCTTATTTGGGATGAGTACCTTTCACCGGGTAGTGAGTTGGGAGCGACGGGGCTTTGGGTCAATCCCGCATACCCTTTCCAGGCCCGATTGCGGGGGAAGCGGCTGCTCTTTCGCTCAGACAGTGTCGCTGGGGCTGTGGCGGTGTGGGGCGGGCCAGGCCTGAAGGACTTTACGGAGGGCAATAGAGTCGCGCCCCAACTGCTCTGGCAGCGCTACCCCAGCGCCGATACAATCCGAAGGCGATTTCGACTAGAACCTCCTCCCGATACCAAATCGCCAGTATGGGCAGAGTTTCGTACTGACTCAGGGGAGTATCGTTTTTTAGCATGGCAGGGAGAAATAGAGATTCTCGGCCTACCCAAAGGTACCTACTCAGCTTGGGCCTGGGCAGATGCGGATGCCAATCAGCGCTGGGACGCCGCCGAACCCGTGTGGCTGCCCGACCCGTACCTAAGACCCGAAGCGCCAGATAGCGCGA
>CALKJV010000132.1 GCA_937995505.1 uncultured Bacteroidia bacterium
CCCCAAGCCGATGAGACGGACCTCATGCCCTACCCTCTACTTGGCGAGCTAGAGAAACGCCTCATCTTAGGGGGGGAAAGCCCGGCCGCTCTGCTGGCTTACGCAGCTCAAAAGCAGTTCCCCTCCGAATGGGCCGAGAAGTTTGTGCGCCTCTTCCGCATAAGCCAATGGAAGCGAGAAAGAGCTGCTCCTGCCTTTCATGTAGATGCATACGACATGGACCCGCGGGGCGCAGCGCGCTTCCCCATCCTGCACGCCCTCTGCTGAAGCTTCCTAAATCCCCTAAATTTGCCGTATGTGGCGATTTTTGCGACTCCTGCTAGCCCTCATACTGGCGTTTTTCCTTACGATGCTCATTGGGGGCTTTTTGCTAGTTGGAGCTCTGACCACGGCTGCGGGGATCTCCTCCTCGCGTTCTAGCAAGCCGCTCCCTAAGTCAGGGTGGTTGTACATACCCCTTGCCGGTGAGCTAAATGAGTACCAGTCCGATCCTATGCCGAGCTTTTCGCCACTGGACTTGCTATTTGGGGGCCCTTCTGAGCGCCCTCCTACCTTAGACGAGCTGCGCCGAGCCCTGGAGGAAGCCGCTACCAATGAACGGGTAAAAGGCATTGTGCTTAGAACTGGCGCGCTTTCTGCGCAGCTCGCCCAGATCCAGCAAATCGGTCGCTGGCTGATAGAGTTTCGACAAAAGTCCAAAAAGCCTATCTACGTCTACGGCGAGTACTTCGGAGAAGGCACCTACTACCTTGCTTCGTGTGCAGATACTATCATCATGTACCCCCGCTCGGGAGCCGTAGTGGAGTGGAATGGATTATCCACAGAAAGCATCTTTTTCCGCCGATTTTTTGAGAAGTGGGGCATAAAACCACGCGTCTTTCGGGTAGGGCGCTTCAAATCCGCCGCAGAAAACTTTACAGAAGAGAAGTATAGTGAAGACAACCGAGAGCAGCTCCGACAAGTGCTTGAGGATATTTGGAAGGTGTGGGTAGACTCGGTGGTCTCGCGCAGGGGCATCTCGCCGGAGAGCCTGCGGGCCTGGCCTAACCAGTATATCTTTCTGGCTGCGGATAAGGCTCTGGAGCGCAAGCTAATAGATCAGCTGATGCCTTGGCAAGAGTGGAGTCGGCGCTTTATCCCCGAGGGAAAGGAAGAGCCAGAATTTATCAAGGTCGGTCAGCTCCTCACTGCCGCAAAAGAGAAGAAGTCCGATCCGAAGATAGCGCTGGTATATGCCGAGGGAGCAATTGGCCCTTCGGAGGATCTCCAGGCCGAGAAGCTCGTGCCTACGCTTCAAAAAATCGCTGCCGATGAGCAGGTCAAAGCCGTCGTCCTACGGGTCAATAGCCCTGGTGGAGGGGTACTGGACTCAGACAAAATCGCTCGCGCTATTATCGCGCTGAAGTCCCAAAAGCCTGTCATCGTCTCTATGGGGGGAGTCGCAGCCTCTGGCGGCTACTATATTTCAGCCTATGCGGATAAGATCGTAGCCGAACCCACCACCATCACGGGTTCTATTGGGGTGATAGGTATTCTTTTTGATGTACGCGAGCTTTTGGAGAAGGAAGTGGGGCTGCGTTCAGATAGGATCCGGGTAGGAGGCGAGTACGCAGACTTTATGAGCCCTCTGCGGGATCCAACACCGCAAGAACTCTCCGTCATGCAAAGCGAAATAGAAAAGATTTACGAGGAGTTTCTTGCCGTAGTAAAAGAAGGGCGGCGCTTTCCTTCAAGAGATGCTGTACATTCTATTGCACAGGGGCGTGTCTGGTCTGGCGAAGATGCGCTCCAACGAGGGCTAGTGGATACCTTGGGTGGAATTGAAACGGCTTTAGCCCTCGCCGCCCGGACCGCTAACCTAACCACTTATCAGGTGCAAACTTACCCTGATCGGGAAAACTTCTTCCAGCGGTGGCTGAAAAACTTAGAGGGGGTTCGGTATTACTTCCGCTGGATGAGGTTCCAGACGCCTACGCTGCCCGAGTGCTTCCAGCTGTACTGGGCTGATGAAGTCAAAATTCACTAAAAACCTATGGAGATAGAACTGCTCTGGCCTCTCGTGCAAGACCTCGTACAGAGTCCAGATATCTCGCAAGAGGACTGGGATTTCCTGCGGCAAAACGCAGACATGCTCGGTTGCTCGGAAGCTGTACTTCGAGCGATGGTAGAAGTGCGGTTAGCTCAAGAGGCTCCAGACCTTTTCCCGAAGGTGCAAGCTATTGGAAAGGTCATAGAGACCCTGGGCAGCGAAGCCAATCGCAAAATGCCTTTTCTCTTAGAGCTAGCGCAGTACTTAGGCCTTTCGGTGGATCTGGTGCAGGTACTGGTGCAGGTGCCGCGTTCGCCTGCGCTGCGGTATCTGGTGCGGCTTATCCGAGCGGTAGAAGCTGTGGGTGGAGTTCCCTCTTTGCTGCCATGGGTAGAGAGCCAAGCCCAAGCTCTTAAGCTGCCAGCTGAAGTTATTCGGCCGCTCTTATCGCTTTTAGGGGCTGCCCAGCACAAATCCCTTGCAGAGGCGCTGCGCAGCTACTGGTCTATCTTATCGCTGCTGGATAAACAGGGAATACCTGCCGTGGAGCTGGCATATCTAATTGACTTAGCGCGGGAGGCACGGCTAGCGGATACCGTGAGTCAAGGCTTGCAAGAGTTTCTGCGGCTGCGTCAGCGGGGCACAAGTCCCATTGAGTCACTGGCCTATCTCGTGCGCAGCTTTGTACAGAAAGGCCTCCTCTCAGAGGAAGAGCAGCCTTTCCTAGTAGAGCTTGCTCAGCAGGAGGGGGTGGCCGAACCGGTGCTTCTTGCCTTGATTGAGATGGAGAACGCGCTGCGGCGGGCGGCTTCGGTGGGCTTTGGGGCTGAGCTGCTACAGCCTCTTATCCGATCCCTTCTGCAGGCGGGTCAGATGGATGACGCGGCCTTTCGGCTCCTATCCCAGCGGGGTAATGAGCTCGGTCTTTCTCGCACCCACCTGGAGGCGATCGTAGAGCTTGAGACCCAGATCTTACAGCAACGCGCCCGTTTCCCCCAGAGCATACAGCCGCTCATACGGGCGTTAGTAGAAAATGCTCGTATCGCAGATGACCGCTTAGTGTACCTTCTCAAAAAGGCGCAGGAGATGGGCGGCACAGATAAAGTCGTGCGAAGTCTCGTTCAGATTGAGATTACAGCTCAGAAAAAGGCGCTGCAGGAGAAGCCTTTCCTCTCGCCCCCCCCGGCGGCCCCCGCGAATCCAGTCATTTCAGCTCCATCCCCTACTCCTGCTCCCGAAACGCCCCTTCCACCCCCTCCAGTTGCGCCTCCGCCC
>CALKJV010000133.1 GCA_937995505.1 uncultured Bacteroidia bacterium
CGCGCCCACTACCGTGCTCGTGCAGCAGCATATGCGCACCTTTCAGGCACGCTTAGAGGGCTTTCCTGTGCGAGTAGAGGCCCTGAGCCGCCTCCAAACCCCCAAGCAGCAAAAAGACATTCTGCGCCGCCTCGCCGCCCAGGAGATTGATATCCTCATCGGTACGCATCGCCTTCTCTCGGATGATGTGCGATTTGCAGACCTGGGGCTGGTCGTGATTGACGAGGAGCACAAGTTTGGCGTGATGGCAAAAGAAAAGCTCCGTTCGCTCTACCCCACCGTAGACACGCTCTCCATGAGTGCTACGCCTATTCCCCGCACGCTTCAGATGGCTCTAAGTGGCATTCGGAGCATATCGCTTATTACCACGCCCCCTCCCAATCGCCTGCCTGTAGAGACTCGGGCACGGCCTTTTTCGTGGGAGCTGGTAAAGGAAGCCCTTCAAGCTGAGCTGGCCCGAGGTGGACAAGCCTTTTTCGTGCATAATCAAATTGCAGATTTACCCCGCCTGGCCCATAAACTCACCGAGCTACTGCCCGAGGCAGAAATTGCCTTCGTGCATGCCCAAATGCCCCCCCGAGAAGTGGAGGATATTCTCTTGCGCTTCATTTACCAGCAGATAGATGTGCTCGTAACGACCAACCTCATTGAGTCGGGCTTAGACATTCCGAATGCCAATACCATCCTAGTGCATCATGCGCATCGCTTTGGGCTGAGCGACCTTCATCAACTGCGGGGGCGCGTAGGCCGAGGAGGACGGCAAGCTTACTGCTACCTTCTCATCCCAGGCCTACACCACCTCAATCCCAATGCACTGCGCCGACTGGAAGCGCTGGAAGAGTTTAGCGACCTGGGAAGCGGCTTCCAAATCGCTATGCGCGACCTGGAAATACGAGGCGCAGGCGACCTCTTCGGTAAGGAACAAAGTGGCTTCATCGCAGATATCGGCTACGACCTGTATCAGGAGTTTTTGGAGCAGGCTATCGCAGAAATCCAGCAAGAGGAAGGGCTCCTTCCTGCTGAACCGCTTCCGGTACAAACGTTGCGCTGCGCAGTAGAGTGCGACTGGCCTGCGCGCTTGCCCGAGACATGGATCCCCTACCCGGCGACCCGCTTAGAAGTCTACACTCGTCTCAGCCAAGCCACCTGTGAAAGCTCTTTACAGGAACTCCTACGGGAGCTGGCCGACCGATTTGGTCCGCTACCCGAGGCGGTACTTACCCTGGCAGACATTTTACGGCTGCGCTGGTTAGGAGATCGGGTGGGTGTGCTCGCCATTCGCGTACGCAGAGCCCGAGCCAGGCTTGCCTTCTCTCCGGAAACGGACCCCCTGGAGCTTATCCAGCGCTTGGACCCTATCCGAGGAGCCTATCCTTTCTGCTTTATCCCCGACGAGAAAGAGCTTCTCATAGAACTCCAAGGCATCCAATCGGCAAAAGACCTCTTAGCTATTTTAGAGCAGCTTTGCCCTGACCCGCAACCTTCGCTCTCATGATCTGGATCTTACATGGCACTGAGGCGTTTCGACGCACAGAACGCCGTAAAGCCCTTACAGCCGAACTGCTCGGCGACCTTCCGGCTGACTTCGCCCTCACAGTGTGGCGGGGTAAAGCCTTCTCTGAAGCCCGCCTTCCCGAGCTGTATGAGCTCCCTTTTCTAGCTTCGCATAAGGTAGTCGTACTTTTAGAAGCCGAGAGTTTAGGGAAAGCGGAGCTTCGGCTGCTTAGCCATTATCTACAAAATCCTGCGCCGCATACGCGCCTGATTGTAGAGTTTGCACAGGAATCGGCTCCAGCTTTACCGAAGGGAGCGCATATTCACTATGAGGCTTTTGCTCCGCTCAAGCCCCGAGAAGTAACCGACTGGCTCTTGGAAGCAGCCAAGAGCTTAGGCCTACAGCTGGAGCCTGAAGCCGCCGCTCTCCTGGTAGAAACCCTCGGCACCGACCTTCCCCAGCTCCACCAAGCGCTGAAGACCCTCTCCGTATACCAGATCTCTCAGCCCCAAAGCCCCCTCTCCCTCTCTTTGATTACCGAGGCGCTCGGACTGAACCCCCACTACACGGTCTATCGGCTTATAGACGCCCTCGCCGAACGAAAAGCCGAGGAAGCACTGCGCATCTTCGGCGCTTTTGCAGAGGATCCCCGTACTTTTCCTTTGCCGCAAACCTTGTGGCATTTGCGGCAGTTTTATCAGAATCTAGTCTCCCTTCAGCTTGCGCGCATAAGTGGGGGCACCGAAGCCATCCAGAAAAAGCTCAAGCTGCGTTTCGCCTTTCAAGCTCGGCCGTATGAACGAGCCCTGCGAAACTATACTCTCGCAGAGAGCCATCAGGCGCTGCAGCAGCTGCGCGCCACGGAGCAGCGCCTCAAGGGCGTAGTCCCCACGCGCCAGAACGAACGGCAGCTCCTTCTCGGCTTAGCGGCTGCCCTTACGGCCCCTCCGCTTATGCCACTCTCCTGAGAAGGACCGTTAGGAACGAATCGTCTCTTTGTAGCGCTTAAGCTGGCGACGAATTGCTTCTACGGCGCTATCAAAAGCCTCTTGAAAGTTATCGGCTCTTTCTTCTACTACGAGGACGTCGCCAGGTACTTGCAGTTTGAGCCGCACTTGATGTGAAGGGCTTTTAGCCCCCAGCTCATGCAAGTAAATATCTCCATGCACTACGAAAGCGAAGTCTTCTAAAAGGCGCTTCATTCGCTCATCGGTGTAGTCGGTAAAAGCCGAG
>CALKJV010000134.1 GCA_937995505.1 uncultured Bacteroidia bacterium
GCTTGGACCTCCTGCGCCAAAGTGTCCATGGTGTAGCGTAGGTAATGCCCATTGAACTCGTCGTAGTTGCTAAATAGCTCTGAAAAGGCGGGCACGGTAAGGTAGAGGTACTTCATGCCAGTAAAATGCTCTCGGATTTGCCTGAGGAAGGTTATGCGGTCGGGCAGGTGCTCTATCACATCAAAAAGGGCGATAGCTTGGTAGCGGCTTCTCTCCGCAAGAGGCAGCTCAAAGGCATCTATGCCATAGCGGACAGGTAGGTCAGGTATATGGGTGGAGTAGACGGCTTTTTCTACGCCTTCTACCAGGAACCCTTTTGGCGTAGTGCATGTACTACGATGCCAGTGCCGGCCCCAATTTCTAAGATAGGTTCGGCTCTATAGCGATTCAGGTAGTAAGCTATCAGGCGATTTCGGGCTGTGTGCCAGAAATTTCGCTCTATGCCGGGTGGGTAAATGTGGAACTGTTGGGTTTCGCTAAAAGCGGTTTCTCTTGCGTTTGGCTCCATCTCTACAAAGATAGAGCATACCCATGGGGGCAAAGGGGCTTAGATGGAAAAGGGAGTGTGCCGTTCTACAAGATCTCGCTCTCTCCTCTGAGAAAGTCTCTGTACCACAGCGCAGAACCCTTGGGGGAGCGAGCGAGCGTAGCCCGATCTACATAGACAATGCCAAACTGCGGTCGGTAGCCCTCTGCCCATTCAAAGTTATCTAGGAAGGTCCAAATAAAGTAGCCTTGCACGGGTATGCCTTCTTTCTGGGCGCGGTAGACTTGCTTGAGAGCGGCCTGGATGTAGGTAGTGCGGGCGGGGTCGTTGGTTCTTTCGTTTTCTGCGGCATAGCCATTTTCTGTGACGATGAGGGGCAGGGTGGGGTCGTACTGCGAAAACTGCCGTAGGGCTAAGTACAGGCTTTCTGGATAGACTTCCCAGCCCATGGCTTGGTAGGGTGCCCCTCGGCGCTTGGGGGGTATAGGACGGCCCTTTATCCAAGGGACAAGCGAGTGATGCTTAATAACCTCTCGGGAGTAGTTTTGGATGCCAATGAAGTCGGGGCGAGTCGCCATGCGTTCTTCATCGCCGGGCTGCAGGTAGCGTCGTAGGCCTTCTGCGAGTCGGGGGAAGCCCTGAGGATAGCCGCGCCCTAGTAAGGGTTCTACAAAAAGCCGATTGAGCACAACGTCATATCGAGCTGCTGCGGCCTGATCTTGGGATTTTGTGGGCCGATAAGGGAAGGTAGGGGAAGTGGAAAAAGTCGTGCCTACCTGGGCTTTGGGCAAAAGCCGTTTGAGCAGACGAATACCCTCGGCTTGCGCTAGGGTAGCATGGTGTACGGCGGGAAGAAAGTTTTTCAGCCCTCTCTTCCCGGGAGCATGCACGCCTAAAAGATATCCCACGGCCGTGAAGGCCATAGGTTCATTGAGCACCATCCAGTAGCGCACCTTTCCGCCGTATTCGGTAGCACACAGTTCTACGTACCGTAAAAAGTCTTCCACGACTCGGCGGTTGGTCCACCCGCCGTAGGCTTCCTCTAAG
The DNA here is from genome assembly GCA_937995505.1 of uncultured Bacteroidia bacterium. Lineage (GTDB taxonomy): Bacteria > Bacteroidota > Bacteroidia > SpSt-205 > SpSt-205 > SpSt-205. The sequence continues at coordinate 1,535 of CALKJV010000134.1, forward strand.
GCCTGGGGGAGGTCCCAGTGATAGAGGGTCACCCAAGGTTCTATACCGGCCGCGAGGCAAGCGTCAATGACTTGATGATAAAAAGCTATTCCCTTAGGATTGATAGTGCCTCGGCCTTCGGGGATCAGGCGGGGCCAGGAGAGAGAAAACCGAAACGCTGGCATAGATAGTTCTCGCAGAAGCTGAATATCTTCCAGGTAGCGGTTGTAGAAGTCGCAGGCTACATCGCCCGTTTCTCGGCGGTCAATCTTGCCGGGGCGCCGCACAAAGACATCCCAAATAGAAGGGCCTTTTCCATCGGCATTCCAGGCCCCCTCTACCTGATATGCGGCTACCGCTACGCCCCAGTGAAAATCCTGCCCAAAGTCTTTGCGAGAGATACCGCCTGGCCGTAGCATCGGCCAAAGATACATGATGGAGAGTTTAGAGTCGGGACTCCGCAAGCCTGAGTGTATCCAACGCAAAAAAGAAGTACTTTTGGGGCATGTTTCGGGGATTTTTGAACTTTCTCCGCCGAGGGAACGCAATAGATTTAGCTATCGCTGTGGTGGTAGGGGCGGCTTTTGGGCAGCTCATAGCTTCTCTGGTAACTGATGTGATTATGCCGCTTATTGGCGCAGTAGCGCAGGTGCCTGATTTTTCTCTACTTAGGGCAGGGCCTGTGGCGCTGGGCAAGTTTCTCAACGCCTTGATGAGCTTTGTGATAATCATGGCAGCATTGTACTTTCTGATAGTGCTGCCGAAAGAACGCTTAGAGGCTCGGCGGAAACCTGCCTCGACCGCAGCTCCAGAGCCATCAGAAGAGGCCGTGCTGCTTCGCTCTATCTTAGAGGAGCTGCGGCGCAAGCCTTGATGCAGATTGCATCCAACCAGTGGCCCTAAAATCGTATCTTTGGGGCATGACTTTTGAGGAGATTGTGCAGGCCGTCCGTGAGCGTATGGCCAAGGCCCAAGACCTGCGCGGAACTGTAAAGTTTGTCTTAGACGGCACCCAAGCTGTCCATGTGGATGCTAACCAGCAGCCCCCTGTCTTGACTACCGAAGACAAACCCGCAGACTGTACGATACGCATAGCCAGTGATACCTTTTCTGAGATTTTGCAAGGGAAGGCTTCAGCCATGACCGCCTTCCTTTTTGGCAAAATCAAAGTGGAGGGGAATACGGGGTTAGCCATGGCGATAAGCCGTTTGCTCTGATGCGGATTCCTTTCGCCCTCGGCGAGCAGAAAGTATATCATGCTCTTGTGACCCCTGATAAGACCGCTCGTTTCCACGGTGAGGAGGTCCATCCGTATTACTCCACCTTTGCCTTAGGGCAGGACGCGGAATGGGCCTGCCGACTCTTTGTCTTAGAAATGAAAGACCCTGACGAAGAGGGTATCGGGACTTACCTTTCTGTACATCACATTGGCAGTGCCCCAGTCGGGGCGGAGGTAGAGATTGTAGCCACCCTTTTATGGGTGAGGGACTACACAGTTCACTGTGGCTATGAAGTTTGGCACGCAGGCCAACGCATCGCCTATGGAGAGCAGACACAGAAAATCTTGAAAAAGCGTTAATTTACCTTATGTACGCACTGCGTTGGATAGGCTGGTTTGGTTTGGGGTTAGCGGTAGGGCTAGGATTATTTCTTTTGGGCTTCCGCTGGCGAGAAACGGCCCCAGACCGATTGCAAGGCGATGATCTGCGCAAGTTTCAGCTCATCATAGAGCTTGTAGAGAAGTACTATTACCGACCCATTACACAAGAGGATCTGGTGCGAAAAGCCATAGAGGGTCTTTTCAAGGGGCTAGACCCGCACTCTTTTTATATTCCGAGAGAGGTGCAGCAGCAAGAAGAAGCCGAAATGTCCGGTGGATTTGAGGGGATTGGGATAGAGTTTCAAATCATTGACGATACGATTCAAGTGGTTTCGCCGATTCGGGGTGGGCCGAGCGAGCTCCTGGGTATTCAGTCTGGTGATAGAATCGTAGAAGTAGACGGCAAGGTCGTGGCTGGAAAAGGTATTACAAACCAAGAAGTTATCCGCATGCTACGAGGTAAAAAAGGCACACGGGTTCGTATAAAAATCCTACGGCCAGAAGAGTCAGGTGTATTAGAGTTTGAGATTACGCGTGACCGCATACCGATTCATGCGGTACCTTTTGCCTCTAAGATTGGAGATGTAGGGTATATCCAGCTCACCCGCTTCTCAGAGACTGCCCATGATGAGCTGCGTAGAGCGCTGCGAGAGCTCAAAAAAGAAGGGGTGAAAGGCATCATCTTAGACCTTCGGCGCAATCCGGGCGGCTACTTGCACATGGCCCAGCGCATCGCTGATGAGTTTCTCCCTGAGGGCAAAAAAGTGGTTTATACCCAAGGTCGGGTGCCAGAAAGCAATAGTAGCTATATTGCGACCACCTACTACGGCACTTATGAGCAAGGGCCTCTTATTATCATGATTAGTCCCGGGAGTGCTTCTGCTAGTGAGATTGTCGCTGGGGCGGTGCAGGATTGGGACCGAGGGCTCATCGTAGGACAGCGCTCCTTCGGCAAAGGCGTGGTACAAACCCAACGCTACCTCCCCGATAGCTCCGCCGTACGGATAACCTTCTCGCGCTACTTTACACCCAGCGGCCGCTGTATCCAAAAGCCCTTTGAGGGGCTTACGGCCGAAGAGTATGAACGCGACCTTGAAGAGCGCCTCAAGCGGGGAGAGTTTATAGATGAAGAGAAAGTACCTATGCCGGACTCCCTCAAGTACCGCA
>CALKJV010000135.1 GCA_937995505.1 uncultured Bacteroidia bacterium
TAGCCAGCGGGATATAGTGCGTGGCGGCTTCAAGCCCGCCGAGAAGTTCCGAGATGTCATCAATAGCCCGTACAATGAGGGTTCTGCCTGCCTCAATTCAGATGGTACGCTCCTCATCTTGGCTCGCTGTGATGCGCCTGATGGCTACGGATCTTGCGACCTGTACGCTTCTCGCTACGAAAACGGCCGCTGGCAGAAGCCCGTCAACCTCGGCCCTACCATCAACTCTCCCTATTGGGACTCTCACCCCTTCCTCGTAGGGGATACGCTTTTATTTTTCGCCTCTAATCGGCCAGAGGGCTTTGGGCAGTCAGATATCTATATGAGCCGCTTGGGGCCAGACGGCACTTGGCTACCCCCCGAAAACCTCGGCCCCACCATAAATACCCTTGGCGATGAAGTAACCCCCTACTTCTACGAACCTTACCAAGTGCTGTACTTTAGCTCCACAGGGCAACCCTTTGGCTACGGAGGCTATGATATCTACAAGAGTCGCTGGCTCGGTACCTTTTGGGAGGAGCCCCGTAACCTCGGCCCCCTCGTCAATACCGATGGCGACGAATATTACTTTTCTATTGACGGGCGAGGCAATAAAATTTACTACGCTCGCGCCAGCCGAAAAGACCCCCGAAACTTTGACTTGTATTCCTTTGAGCTCCCCATGGAAGCCCGCCCCGATGCCATCACTAAGCTCAGCGGGTATCTCATAGACTCCCTCTCTAATCAGCCGCTGACAGGCATCGTGATAGCGATAGACCTTACGGAGGGCACAGAAATAACCCCTGTTTTTGCGAATAAGTATGGCTACTTTGAGTTTGAGCTCGTGCAGAATCGCCAATACCAGCTCATGGTGCTGGATACCCAGCTTATTCGCATACCAGACACTGTGGCGCTAGTAGACGACCAGACCTACTCGCTCTTGCTGAGTACAGCTGATCTCCAGCGGCCCTATGTGTTAGAAAACTTAGAATTTCCTACCAATAGCGCAGAGATTACCCCCGAAGCGTATCCCCGTTTAGATTACATTGCGGGGTTTTTAGCGAAGTATCCTTTCGTAAAGCTGCGGGTAGAAGGGCATACGGATGCGGTGGGCGAACCCAGCTACAATCGCAAGCTTTCCCGAGAACGGGCTGAGAATATTCGGAGGTACCTTTTGCAGATGACGGGCTTGCCGCCGGACCAGATTGAGGCGCATGGCTACGGTCCTGACCGCCCCCTTCTCCCCAATACTACCGAGGCAAACCGCGCCCGTAATCGGCGCGTAGAGTTTATCTTAGAAGTGCCGCCGGAGAAGCTAACGCTCATGCGGCTGGACTATCTCTTTGGGGAAGATTGGGAGCTGCCTTTGCCTGAAGCAGCTGAAGAGCAGGAGGGCTTTGACTCACCCCTAGACCCAGAATTTCAGCTTCCGGAGCTGGAGCTGCCGGATTTGGGGGATGATTTTGTGGAGCCTGTCTCACAAGACTTTGACCCTCCTTTGCTCCCAGGCGAGGAGGACGAGGAGGAAGACCCTCTTCCCGCTGAGAAGCCCAAGCGCCGCTAAGCTAGTACGCTATAAGAGCGCTGCTCGGCGGTGATCTGTCCAATCGCTTGTGCCAAGCGACCGAGAAGGGGCTCTATCTGAAGGGCGATTTCTTCTAAGGGTTTCTGGAGAGCTACGCTGAGGTCCTCTAAAAGGGAGGGGTCCACACCTCGCACATCCCATAAGGTAGGTAGCACATCCATAAGGTTATAGCGCTGCAGCACCTCCCAGCCATCTAAGAGGTGCCGGTGGCGTGTGCCCTCCCAGATATTGGTGACCATTAGCTCGCGCACGAAGCGTTCCGCAGGAAACTCTCCCAGGATCCCTAGCCCTCCCCAAACCTCTACGCCCCAATGCGCCGCTTCTAAGGCGACTTGGGCTGTCCAAAACTTAGCTAAGTGCGTAAGCAAGCGAAATAGGGCGTAGCGCTGCGAGTAAGGCGGTTTTTCCAGCCAGACGGTTTCTAGCCACTGCTCAGAGAGCCAGGCCAGGGCGCCTGCCCAACGCAAGCGTTGGTAGTGCCGCTCTATCTCTGCGCGAAACAGCGGCTGCTCCACTAGAAACTGCCCAAATACGCGCCGTTGCTGCGCAAAGCGGTAGGCTTGCGCAATCGCATGAAGCCCGTGAGCTACTACACCGACAGCATTGGCGACCCGAGAAAAGTTCAGCACTTCTAAGATGTAGTAGATGCCGTGGTGGGCCTCGCCGACGAGGTAGGCTTCGCTTTGGCGCAGTTCTACTTCGCCGGTGGGGACGCTACGAGTACCGATTTTGTCTTTGAGTCGGCGCACGAAGTAGTTTCGGCCTCCCCCTGTGCGTTCTTTCGGCACAGCAAAAAGGGCAATCCCCTTGAGGCCCGGCGCGCTTCCTTCGGGGCGAGCGGCTACTACAGATAGCTCGGCGCCTACATTGCTGGCAAAGTACTTCTCGCCTTCTAGACGCCATGCCTCACCCGAGTCTTTTCGGGCCATCGTGTGCACATGGGCGCCGAGGTCGGAGCCGCCGCCGATTTCCGTCATCCACGTGGCTCCTTGCCCGAAAGGCGCTTCTCGCCGAGTGAGAATTCCCAAAAACGCTTCCCGTCGCTGCCCCATGAAGTACTTATACAGGGGCGCCCAGGTAGAAAGGGTCACGGTGTAGGGACAGTACAGCCCGGGATCGTAATAGCTCGTGATAAATCCCAAAGCGTAGCTGAGGCGTAGGTCGTGCCGTTCGGCCACTTCTGCGATGATGCCTGCGCTGTAGCCTGCACTGAGGAGGTAGGCATAGCTGGGCGGGTAACTGATCTCATCTATCCTCTCACCCTGCGCACTAAATTGGCGAAGGTGGGGGGTGCGCATTTGGTCAATTGCCAGAGCTATGGGCCAGCCTTCTGTTTCCCACCAGGCCTGGTAAGCCAAAAGCCGCTCCGACGGCGCAATCCCCATCTCCTCCGCCAAAAACGCTACCGGTCCACTCAGGAGTATATCCTCTCGCATAAGGCAAAATACGAAAAATTTCTGCTTTACCTCCAAGCCTTTACCTCTGCAGAGGGGCAAGGTCTACTCCCCTAGCTTTTTAGCATAGCTCTGGGAGTCTTTTGGGCAACTGCGCCGCAACCTCTTTGCTGTCCGCATTACTTCTCCTTCCAGGCGGCTCTTGCCTGCGCAAGGCTTACCGACTTGGGAGGGTGCAACTTTTTCCGCGAGAGATGCGTATATACAATCTTTATAGAGGGTACATGACCAGGGCTATTGTCTACAAGCTTCCGCTGCGATTCAGACCTGTCCCTGCTCTGCTCGCCCCCCGATGAGTTTCCTGACCCCCTCAAAGTGCTTTCAACTTGAGGAAAAACACTCCCCTCTCCCTCCCCGCAGAGGACGCGACTCTCGGTACCCCTTTTTTGTTTCTCCCCTCAGCTACCCGGAAAGCAGTTTTTTATAGCTATGTCGTCAAAACACAAGAAAACTAAGAGCAAATTGACAACAGAAAATCAAGAAAAAGTAGTGAAAGAACAGGCCTGGAACTTCATCTCTCAACTACAGCTCCAGCCTGCTGGGCGTCTTAGAGATTTTATGGAGTCTGCGTGTAGTGCTAGCTTTTTTAGGCACAAAAGGCGCAGAAATAAGCTTTTCAGAAGCATATCTATCTTACGGATTCTGTATAATCCAGAGCTGGGACAGGTCCCGTCTGAGGATGCAGAGTTTGAGAAGGCGGCGGCAGAGACTTTGTATGGTCTGATCCTTGTATTCGTGGATGCTGAAAATAATGAGGAGTTTACGAAGCGCACCTGGGGGGCCACTTATCTATTGGCTGAGCTCGCTAAATGTGACCCTGCCTCCTTCCGTAATCAGTGTGCTGAAACTGTCATTGCTGTAGCCGTGGTACAGGCATGGTTGCAAACGTTCGGTACTACGGACCCCGAAACAGCTTATTATAAGCTCTGTAACATGCTAAGTATTTGCGGAGACTATGCTTACAATACTCTAAAGTGGTACGGCCGCTGCGAGTAGCTCCCAGGTGCAAATGGGCCCCTTCTAACCTTTTAGCGGGAAACCTGGGCAAAAGTCGCACCACCCCTCCTCAAGATACCTATGCCTCTGAGGGGGGGCTTCAGGGTGCAACATTTTGCCCGCCATTTGCGTATATGCATTTGAGGGCTGCAGCATGAGCCACGAGGTCCTTTCCCTGCAACTTTTTGCCGGGCAGATGCGTATGTATGCTATGGGAGGCCCCTCTGAAGGCTTACCCGCTTCCGAGCCGTGCAACTTTTCGCTTACCACTTCCGTATATACATGTGTAAGAGCTTCTGCATGAGTCACAAGGTGCCTTGTAGGCAACCTTTGGCCGCTCCGATATGTTTCTATACCACAGAAGGCGCCCGAGAGGCGTGCCTGCTCCCGACCTGTGTAACCTTTTGCTTGCCGATTGTACATATCCGGAAGGCTTTGACAGACCTATGAGGTTCATTCCATGCAGCTGGCCATGCAACTTTTTGGCCCACAATTTTGTCACCTTGTACCTCGGCGCTGAATTGACGAAGGGCATGTGTGCTTGCTTGTTCAATTCCCTGAGCTACGGGCTAGCTCTTCGTTTCCCACCAAACCTGTAAGCCACTGACCATAATCCGGCACTTTTCTCCATACCAAAGGTGGCGCCTCTGAGTAGGTAAGGAGACAAGTCAGCTACAAACGTGAAACCTTGAATAGAACTCGTTTGTATACTCGTTATGAGACAGAATAGAAAGCAAAACAACTCGGACAGACTATTTAAGATCTACGTCAGAATTCCCGAGGATAAGATCGTCTGCCTGCTTAAGAGAGGGGTATATTCGTTCGTTGACATACTCGGCCTTCCGCTCACCAAGCACTTGCAGCGGAGGATGGATCTAAAGATTGAGCGCGTAGCTCGCCTAAATAAAAGATCCATCAAATCCATCATAGAGAAAAATAGTAGCATTTCATCTTTGTACTATGATTATGAAGTTGGGCCTCTATTTGAGGCTGGCCTCACCCCCAAACCCGAGCCTTTGCCGACGAAAGAAGAAGAGATGGCTGAAACCGT
>CALKJV010000136.1 GCA_937995505.1 uncultured Bacteroidia bacterium
AGGGTTTTTCGTGCTTGCCTATCTCTGGGTACTGGTGCGAGGAACTATACCGCCAGAGGATGAAAATCCTTATGTAGTAGCCGGGCGAATTGACTTTGGTTACATGGAAACGCCGGGTTCGGCTACGCCTCGGCACACGGGTAGCGCTACTCCGCCAGAGCAGGTAATTACCCGGCCTACGGAAAGCCCTGTAAAGACCTCCACCCCTAAGCCTACCCCGACACCTCCCTCAACCGAAAGTACTGATAGCGATTCCGAAGAGAGCGAAGAGGAAGAGGAGGTTGAGAGCGAGACCTTTCAGCCAGGGGGCTCTCCTGATGCTTCGCAGCCGGGCGACTTAGGAAGTGGGCTTTTGGAGTTTGGCGAAGGCGACGAAGGCCTCCAAAATCGGCGCCTTATCCACTTCGTAGCGCCCCGTTACACCGCCCAAAAAGAAGCCCGCATCAAGTTTGAGATCTTCATCCTGCCCGACGGGAGCGTCTCGCATGCCCGCGCGCTAAGCTTACAAGCTCCCCCTGAGCTCAAAGCCGCTGGCGTAGAAGCTATCCAACAGTGGCGATTTTCCCCCGTACGCACGAATCAGATCCAACGGGTCACTGTGACCATTCGCTTCCGCCTACGCTGATGGGGCTCTGGCTCCAGTGGATTTGGCCGATTGCAGGGCCTATCACCCTCACCGGCAGCTTCGGCGAACTGCGCGGCACCACCTTCCATACCGGCATTGACATTTCCATAGGCGAAAAACTTGGTACCGTGCCTGTTTTAGCCGCTGCGGATGGATATGTATATCGCCTACGGGTAAGTCATACCGGCTTTGGTAAGGTGCTCTATGTGCGTCATCCGGAAGGGCTTGTGACGGTATACGGGCATCTGTCGCACTTTAGCCCGCGCGGAGAGGCTGAGGTCGTCGCCCTCCAAAAAGCCCAGCGCCGCTTTGAGGTAGAGCGATTTTTCACGCCGCAGGAATGGGCCGTAAAAGCCGGCGATACCCTCGGTTGGGCCGGCAATAGCGGCTATTCCCTGGGACCACACTTACACTTTGAGGTACGAACCGCCACCGAAAAGCCCCTCTGTCCTCTCCGTTATCTACCGCCTTTACCAGATACGCAACCGCCGGTATTTTTTCGCTTAGCGGTGCAGCCCTTGACGCCTACCAGCGGCGTCCAAGGCTGGAATGAAAAACGGCTCCTCCGCTTCCGTCAAGTCTCGGCTACGGCGCAGGAGCGGCGCTACCGCTGCTTAGATACCCTGACCATCCAGGGCACGGTGGGACTTGAGTATACGGCAGCTGACCGCTTCGGCGGGGGAACCGCCTGGCTGGGGCTGGCCCGCATTCAGCTCTACGACGGAGCTACCCTTCTCTACCAAGCCAGCTGGGAAACCCTGGACTTTGACTGGCGGCGTTTCGTGCAGTGGTACATAGATTATCGGTATCGGCAGATCTATCGGATTGGGATTGCTCGGCTGTACGAGCCACCCCTTACACCGTGGGGGCAAGGCAAAGGCCATCTACAAGTACCCCCAGGAGCCATAAAGCCTTTTCGCATTGTAGCCCGAGACTTTGCGGGAAACACAGCCGAGGTAATTGTGGTGCTTCGGGGGGGTATAGAAGAGGAGGGTCCGATGGGTCGCCGCCCTATGGCGCCCCGAGCCCGTTGGAGCTTAGAAGATGGCCTACTTTTGAGCCGGGAGCCACTTCGCACGCCGTGGGGCGATACGGTCACGCCTACCCGCCCACTCCCCCTGGCAGGTAGGCTCCCAGACACGCTCTATCCGATGAAGGGAGCTCCTCTGCCGACTTACTTGGCTGCGTGCATGCCCCCTGGACACGCTTTCACACTGCCGATAGCCCTGGGATGCAGCTTAGTAGTTTCTCAGGAGACCCTCCAAGAAACCCTCTACTGCCAAATAAGACTTCTCCAGACGCCGTGGGGGCTGGGATTTTTGATAGGAGATACCTTGCAGCCGCTTCGCTTCCCCGCTGAGCTTGTCTGGCAGACGGATTCCCCCACTCCCACTAAAACCTACCCCCTCTACCGCCCGCCTGGTAGCGCCATCTGGTCGCCTGTACTCGGCGCTAAGCGAGAAGGACGCCGCTGGCGCATACCCGTGCGCAGCTGGGGAAGTTATGCCCTTGTAGTAGATACCTTTCCTCCGCAAATACGCCCCTTAAGCCCAAAAGGTCCCTTCTACCTCGTCTCTATTGAAGACCTCGGAAGCGGCGTAAGCCCCTACACCCTCCAAGTCTCAAGCGAAAAAGGTCCCATTCCCGCTGAGTACTACGAACCCCAACGCATCTTATACCTACCTAAGGCCGCTGGCAAGCGATTCTATATTGAAGTAGCCGACCGAGTAGGCAATCGCTCCAGCCGCACTCTCTCCTACCGCTGAGCCCGATACCAGCCTACAAAAGAGACTTCTACTTGCTCGGCGATCTTTTGCCACAAAAGGCGCGGAATTTTGACTTTGTGATCGGCGGGAGCTACGAAAAACTTCCCAGTAAGCTTGAGTGTGCCATCCGGCAGCACCTCGTACACCCCTGTTAGCACCCGCTCCTTGCGCACCCCGTGAATCTCCAAAATACCCCTCGCGCCCACAGCATAGGTACCTGGCTGCGTATAGGGGAAAGGCGCCACTAACTTCCCCCAAAAGTACGCGTAGGGGTAGCGCTCGCTCTCCAAGTAGTCTTCGTTAAAGTGCTGCTCCATGAGCTTATTCGGGAAGGAGAAGCCTCGAATGCGCACTCGCACATACACCGAGTCTGTGCCAAAATCTACCCAGCTGCTGCAGCCGGTGCGGTTTTCGGCGGAAATTTTCTCTAAGGGGGCATCCGAGTAGAAGCTCACATAGAGCGAATCAGTGCTAAATCGCTGCGCCCAGCTAAGCCCTACGAAGAGGAGTGCGGCCAGTTTACTCTCTCGGCACATATACAGGTCCACCTTGGAAGGAAAACATGCGAGAGATATTGAACCCCAGCCGCAGAAGGGGAGCGTTTGTGAGGAGGGCTTGGTTTTCGCTCAGGCCGGCAGCGTTAGTAAGGCCTATCTGAAAGACATGCCCGCCGGTCTCTACCTCA
>CALKJV010000137.1 GCA_937995505.1 uncultured Bacteroidia bacterium
GCAGGGCTCGTAGAACTGCCTTGCATCAAACGGAATGCTTCTGCTGTGGTCATCGCAGCCGCTGCCGCTCAGATGGCTCTCGCTGGAGACACCGCCATCATCCCCGTAGATGAAATGGTAGAAGCCATGGGCGCCGTGGGAGCTGCCATGGACCCGCGCTTTAAGGAGACGGCCTTAGGGGGTACAGCGGCTACCCCCACCGCCCAAGCCATTGCCAAACGCATCTGGCCAGACCAGCAGCAGCTCCGCTACGAAGACCCACCCCTCTAAACCGCCAGTTTATTCCCAAAATCTACTTTTGACCCCATGCGATGCCTACTCCTCCTCCCCCTCCTTGCAGGCGCCCAGGATACCCTCCATGTAGTAGCTTACAATATCCTACGCTATGGAGCGACCCCTGGCTACTGCGATACCCGTTGCAAAGACCAGCAGCTACGCACTATTCTCAGCTACCTGCAGCCTGACCTCATCGGCATCAATGAAATCGGCCCCTCCGCAGCTCTCGTGCGACGCCTATTAGACTCCGTGCTCAACATAAACGGCGTAGACTATTGGCGCAGCAGCCTCTACCAGAATACCGTGAACTCAGACATCGTAAGCGCCCTGTTTTACGATAGCCGGCGGTTAGGCTGGCTGGGGCAAACCCTCATCACCACGCAAGGCGGCCTGCGGGATGTTTTCGCCTATCACCTGTACTATAAGGAGCCCAACTTAGCGCAGACGCAGGATACGCTCTTTCTCGTAGCGATCGTAAGCCATCTTAAGGCAGGGAATGGCACCAGCGATGCACAGACTCGCGCGCAAGCGGCTACCGCAATTCGGCAGTACATACAGAACCTGCCACCAGATAGACGCCGCTTTGTCTTAGAGATGGGCGACCATAACCTCTACTCCTCCTCCGAAACCGCCTACCAGGAACTTACTCAGGTACTTGTAGACCCAGGCCCTGCGGGCAGCTGGAGCAATAACAGCGCCTTTGCTTTTTATCATACGCAGTCTACGCGGAGTACTTCGCTGGCTGATGGGGGGAGTGGGGGGGGGATGGATGACCGATTTGATTTTATTCTCTTTTCGCCGGAGTGCACGACCTCCACGGCTCGGGCGCGCTATGTGCCCGGTTCGTTTCGGGCGGTGGGACAAGATGGGCAGCGCTTCAAGCAGTCTATTAACGCGGCGCCCCTTCCCTCGGGCTATCCCACCAGTGTCATCAATGCGCTCTATGTGACTTCTGACCACCTGCCGGTATCGGCTCGGTTTGCCTTATCGGTGCAGCCTGCTACGGGCCTTTCTACCGCCCCAGAAAAGACCCCCCCCTTACGCTGGTGGATAGAAGGCTCTACCTTATGCCTTCAAGCCAATGAGCCCCTAACTATGCGTATAGGAGACTTAGTCGGGCGTATCTGGGTCTATGAGACCCTCTCCGCCGGCGAAAACCGCACCTACAGCCTGCCAGCAGGCGTGTACTTCCTGCAAGTATCCTCCTTACCTACCTCGACTTCCCTAATTAGCATACTGCCCTGAGATATTGGCTACCTTTTCCACTCAATGTGTCCATTTATACCATAGCGCTCAAATACTTCCAAAATAGCTTCACAAAAGCGCATCATCTGGGCATCTCCAATAGTTTTTGATAGCTCGTAGAGGCGAATAAACATTCTCTTTCCAGTTTCTGTCTGCTTGTAGGTCTTTTTCTTGAAGTTGTGAATAGAGCAGAGAGTTTGCCCATTCCACACTTCGGCCTTACCCCCCAGCTCCTTAGGTATGATGTGATCCACATGACCCTCATATCCATCTTGAATGCCCTTTCCACATATCACGCATCGGTAGTTGTCTCTCTTGAGAATCTCCTCTCGCTGGGCAGGCGTAAAATCTTCTAATTCTCGGACATAAGCAAGCGTAGGGTCGTACCGATACACGCCCTTCCGCACCTTTATGAGGATCCCCTGCTGGTGAAGGGAACGAATAGTACGCCAGGGATCTCTTGGAGGCGTGGAATGCTCCTTGAGCCACTGCTCTGTCACCCAGTCTACTACGGGTCCATGCTCAAGATCTTGATTGGGGTGGGCTAAAAAGTATTCAAGCACCAGGTCCCGTATTGATCTCCCCTTCTTTTCCATGGGTTTCTAAGGTTAGCTGCGCTTGCGAGAGATGTAAGTTTGCGAGGATGCGTTGTTTGGCCAGTGCGCAGTAGGTAGAGTCTATTTCTATACCGATAGCTTTTCGATTGAGCATAATAGCGGCAATGAGTGTAGTTCCGCTCCCTGCAAAAGGATCCAGCACAGTATCGCCCACGAAGCTGAAGAGTTTGATACATCTCATGGGCAGCTCCAAGGGGAAAGGAGCAGGATGCCCTATTCTTTTTTTACTCTCTCCGCTAAAGGTCCAAAGACCATTCGTCCAAGCCATAAATTCCTCTCGGGTAATATCAGACTTTTGGCTACCGCTAGTTTTTTTCCACTTTTTCTTGTACAGTACCACAATCAGCTCTACGGGTGCAATTACATACGGTGCAGCTGCACTTTTCCAAGATCCCCAAGCGGTGCGACGGGAAATATTACCCTCGTTCCAGATTATGGTAGCGTGGTACTGGTATCCTACTTGCTTTGCCAGGGCCGTGAGGTCTGCCCCGACGCTCTGCTGCCCCCCCTTGTTTTTATCTAGGGGTATATTGAGGCATAAACGACCATCTTCTCGCAGAAACGAAAAGCATCGCTCAAGCCATGTCCGAGAAAATTCTAAATATTCTGCATAGGAAAGATTATCTCTGTGGGCTCCGTACTGAATATCCACATTGTATGGCGGGGAAGTTACAATGAGATCTATGCTATCCGAAGGGATAACCTCTAAACTAAGCACATCTCCCTGCCAAAGAGTAAGGTGATTCGGAATATTCAGGACAGGGGCGGGAGCTTTTGCTGAGAAGCCGAGGCCTGTACCCTCCTCCTGCATGAAGCAAATATAACTCAACCTATCCCGACTCCACCGGAAAAGCCAGGAAAAAAGGGCGGCATGTCGCCTCCGAGCCGTTCTATGACTAAGGATTGAAGTTTATCTCTCGCATCGTGAAAGGCCTCGGCGATCCCCTGCTCTAAGGTCGCGACATCATTGAGGAGCTCTGGGGCTATTTTCACGGAGCGTACCTGCTGGTGGCCCGACAGCACAATTTGTACTTTACCGCCACATCCTTCGCCTACGACGGTGGTAGACTCCAGCTCCTGCGCCAGGGCACGCATCCGTTCAATAGCCTTCCACATATCCCACATACCCCAAAAATGCGGATTTTGTTTCCTACCTTTGCACCATGTATTGGGACAAAAGCCTCAAAGCTCAAATCGTCGCTCAGCACAGTCCCCGCGGCGAAGCGACCGATACTGGCTCACCTGAAAGCCAGATAGCTCTGCTTACGTACCGTATCCAAGAGATCTCGCAGCACCTACGGGAGCACCGAAAAGACTTCTCGGCCCAACGAGGCCTCCTCAAGCTCGTCGGCCAGCGCAAAAGACTCCTTACCTATCTCAAAAAGACCGACATCCAGCGCTATCGGTCTCTTATAGAACGGCTGAACTTGCGGGGCTAGAAGGTTTATGCAAAAGCATACAGAGGTCTTTGAGATAAGCGGATCGGCTCCCATAACCATCAGCTTCGGCCACATCGCCCGACAAGCAGATGGCGCTGTATGGATTCAGCAGGGGGAAACGATTGTTATCTGCACCGTTTGCGCGAGCGAGAGAGTTTCAGACACAGACTTTGTGCCGCTTACGGTAGACTACCGAGAAAATTTCGCCAGCAGTGGACGTATACCAGGGGGCTTTCTCAAGCGCGATGGCCGACCCAATGAGAGTGAGATTCTCACCTCACGGCTTATTGATCGCTCACTGCGACCCTTCTTTCCGAAAAGTTGGCGCCATGAAACCCAGCTGATAGCTATTTTAGAGTCTTACGATCCCGCTTACCCGGCAGACGCCTTAGCAGCCTTGGGCCTTTCTGCGGCCTTGGCCCTCTCTAGCATCCCCACCGAGGAGCTAGTGGCCACGGCGCGGATTATTCAGCGAGAGGGGGTCTTCTTGCTCAATCCCCCCGCCGAGAGCATTCATGATGCGGAGCTCAATCTCATCGTTTCCGGCACCGCAGACTCTATCGTCATGGTAGAAGGCGAGATGCACGAAGTCTCTGAGGCGCAGCTCGTACAGGCCCTAGAACATGCGCATACGCATATTCGTTCGCTGATAGCCTTCCTCCAGCAGCTGCAAGAAAAATATGGAAAGCCCAAAAAGCAGCCTCAAAAAACCGAAAACCCCGCTGGGATAGCCGAATTTCTAGAAAAGTACTTATACAAGCGCCTACAAGAAACTCTGCGTGCGGCTCTGAGTAAGGCTGAACGCCATGAGGCTTTTGACAAACTCCTGCAAGAAGCTGCAGATGCCCTCGTAGCCGAAAATCCCGAATGGGCCCTACCAGAAATGCAGCGGTTTGCTATAGCTTACGCTAAAGAGCTACGGCGCCGTGCAATGCGCGAGGCTATCCTGAACGAAGGACTACGCCTGGATGGGCGCACCCCTACGCAGATCCGCCCTATCACCTGTGAAGTGGGTCTGCTTCCTCGCACCCACGGCTCAGCCCTTTTCACCCGAGGGGAAACCCAAGCCCTCGCTACCGTAACCCTCGGCACACGCGAAGACGAGCAGATTATTGATTATGCTACCCAGCAGGGCAGTAAAAAGTTTATCCTGCAATATAACTTTCCTCCTTTTTCCACGGGAGAGGTAAAACCCCTCCGAGCCCCTTCCCGCCGTGAAGTAGGTCATAGCCACTTAGCCGAAAGAGCCCTTCGCCAAGTGATGCCCGAAGAAGGGGAGTTCACCGACTACACCATCCGCGTCGTATCAGACATTTTAGAGTCTAACGGCTCCTCTTCTATGGCGACGGTTTGTGCAGGCTGCTTAGCCCTCATGGATGCGGGCGTGCCTATTAAAGCGCCTGTGGCAGGTATCGCCATGGGCCTCATCTGGGAAAGCCCCGAACGGAACGCCGTACTGACTGACATTCTCGGCGATGAAGATGCCTTGGGCGACATGGACTTCAAGGTTGCTGGCACAGAAAAAGGGCTCACTGCCTGTCAAATGGATATCAAAATCCAGCACATGCCCTATGCGGTGCTGCACCAGGCTCTACTTCAAGCGCGAGAGGCCCGACTCTTTATCTTAGAGCAGATGCTCGCTACCCTGCCGGCCCCGCGCCCCGAACTTTCCCCGCATGCGCCGCGCATTCACCGCATCACCATCCCCCACGACCTCATCGGCGCCGTCATCGGCTCCGGCGGAAAAGTCATCCAAGAAATCCAGCGCACCACCGGCACAGAGATCACCATTGAGCAAGATGAAAACAGCGGCGTAGCTATCATCTATGCCCAAGACAAAGCCGCCTTAGAAAAAGCCTCCGCTATCATCCAGGAAATCATCTCCGAACCTGAGCTGGGTCAGATATATCCTGCTCGGGTAAAGATCCTCAAAGAAGCGGGGGCTATTGTAGAATTCATGCGAGGTAAAGAAGGCTTCCTGCATATTTCGGAAATCGTACCCTACCGAGTAGAAAAAATCCAAGATGTACTCAAGGTCGGGCAAGAGCTGCCCGTCAAGTACGTCGGCACAGATAGTCGCACAGGCAAGTACCGTGTAAGCCACAAAGCGGCCGTCAATGGCGACTCCCCTGCCGAAAATCCCAGACCAGAACGACATCGCGATCGCCGACCGCCTTCGGGCTCGCATCGGCCTCGCCCCCCTCGCCGCCACCCATGAAACCGCTTATAAGCACATGAAGGTACTGATAACCGGTGGAGCGGGCTTTATCGGCTCGCACCTGGCAGAAAAGTGTCTCGCCGAGGGGCACAGCGTAACCGCTCTAGATGATCTCTCTACAGGCACCCAAGACAATCTGAACACCGCCCAAACCTACGGGACCCGTTTCCAGTTTATAGAAGGTAGTGTAGAAGATACGAAGCTCGTACACGATCTAGTAGCCGCCCATGACTGCGTCTATCACCTTGCCTCGGTCGTAGGCGTCAAGCGGGTCTTAGCGGAACCCCTGCTCACCGTGCGGGAAGGCCTCCGGGGAACCGACGCTGTACTAGAAGCGGCTGATGCTGCCCAGGTACCTACCCTCATCGCCTCCACTAGCGAGGTCTATGGCCGGGCCTTGGACTACCTGGACCCAGAGGGGAGCCAACGCCTTGCCGAGGACTCTGTGCTGGTGCTGGGTACGCCAGCCCGCCACCGCTGGCTCTATGCCATCACTAAGCTCGCTAAGGAAGCCCTCGCCATTGCTTATCACCGCCAAAAAGGAAGCCCCTTTGTCGTCGTACGATTCTTCAACACCGTAGGGCCGCGCCAGTCGCCTGCCTATGGTATGGTCATCCCCAACTTCGTGCAAGCCGCTCTGCAAGGCCGCCCTATCCCCGTATACGGCTCAGGGCAGCAGCGGCGCTCCTTCCTCCATGTACAAGACGCCGCAGAAGCCATCTACCGCCTCCTCCTCACGCCCTCCTCCCCTCCCTGGGGCGAAATCTTCAATGTAGGCAACCCCCATGAAATCTCCATACGCGAGCTGGCAGAACTTGTTCTCCAGCTCGTAGGTACTTCCTCTGCCATAGAATACATCCCTTACGAAGAGTCATACGGCCCCGGCTTTGAGGATATGCAGCGCAGAACCCCCGACATCACCAAAATCACCCAATGGATCGGATGGAAGCCCCAAAAATCCCTGTCACAAATCCTAGAAGAAGTCATAAGTTATGCTACCTCCTCTGCTTAGAAAAGTACTCGGCAGTGCGATTGTGCTACTGCTT
>CALKJV010000138.1 GCA_937995505.1 uncultured Bacteroidia bacterium
TGCTCTGCTAAGCTATCTATCCATGAGCTTAGAAGAGCCAGGGCGAAGCGCCGCCGTGAGGGAGGTAGGTCGGCCTCATCCATACTGTATGAAAGGTCCAGAATCACCCATGTAGGGGAGAGGTCAGGCTGAGCCGCTTGCCACCGAAGGGTCGGCCGACTGAGCGCCAGGGTAAAGAGCACAAGCCCAGCCGCGAAGCCCAGCGTAGGCGCATAGGCCCGCAAAAAACCCCACCGCACGCCGGGGCCGGTGTAGCTTAGAGGCAGGCGTAGACGCGTAGCCACCCAAGCAAGCCCTCCCCACAGCGGTAGGAGGAGCAGCCAGAGGGGCGCCTCAAAGCCGATGCTCATAAGGTCAGTCGGTCAAAGGTCTGCCGCAGGCCTGGAGCGGCTTGGCGGAGGCTCTGCCAGGCCGAGCTCCATTCAGCCTGGCACTGCTCAGGCGAAAGGACCTTGCCCGCAAAGTCCATCTCGTACTCTATCTCCAAGAGGCGGCAGAGGGTCTGGCGGAGCGCCGGGGGACCTTGGATATCTTGGGCTTCTCGGGGGGTGAGAGCGCCGGGATGGAAGGTAGCCTGCGGCCGCAAAAGTGACTTCACAGCCTGGATAAAAGCCCGTAGGTCTCCGCTGGGCCGAGGGCGCCACCGCCACAAAAACAGCCACCACCGCAGCCGCACTCTCAGCTGCCCCAGCCCAGCCCGAAGCCCCCGCCCTATAAACGGCCCTACCAATAGCAGCAGAAGAAGGACCGCCACAGCTATCCAGAACCCCTCCCAAGGAAAATCTACGGTCTCCTCGGTAGAGGCAGAAGAGGGGGGCACTGAAAAATCCGCTAAGGGCATTAGCGAGTCGGGGGGCAGAGCTGGTACGAAAACGACCGTGCGGTGCGTATCACGCCCCCATCGCCATTCCACCAGGCCGGGGCCCTCCCAAAAGCGCACCCACGCATAAAAGGTATCTCCTGAGACTTTTTGGGCGAGCACTTCGGGGCCGTCTGGGGGGAGGGAGACTCCGACTTTGGCAAGCCAGCAGGGCTGCGCAAGGGCTACACTGTCTGGGAGCTGCTGGGCCCACAAGAGCACCCCAAAAACTCCCACCGCTGCCCGCATGGGTTAGGTGCTACTTCGCGCTTCTTGCACAATGCGTAAGAGGTACTGGCCGTACGGCACCTTAGCCAGGGGCTGCGCCAGGGCCTCCAGCTGCTCCAGCGAAATAAACCCCTTTCGGAAAGCTACCTCCTCAATGCAGCCGATTCGCAGGCCTTGGCGCTCTTCAATTACCTCTACGAAAAGGCTGGCTTCTAAGAGGCTGCGGGGGGTGCCAGTATCCAACCAAGCGAAGCCTCTGGGCATCTTTCGCACGCGCAGCTGGCCTTGTTCTAAGTAAAGCCGATTGAGGTCAGTGATTTCCAGCTCCCCTCGGGCAGAGGGTCGGAGCGTGCGAGCTAAGGCAGGTGCCTTCCCGTCGTAAAAATACAAGCCCGGCACAGCGTAAGCGGAGCGGGGATGGGCTGGCTTTTCCTCTAAGCTAAGCACGCGCCCCTCGGCGTCAAACTCTACTACGCCGTAGCGCTGGGGGTCTTGGACGGGATAGGCGAAAATCAGAGCTCCTTCCGAGATCTGGCACGACTCTAAGAAGGCTTGCATGCCGCTGCCGTAAAAGAGATTATCGCCCAAGATTAGGGCGCAAGGTTCCCCAGCTAAAAAATCCTCCGCTAAGAGAAGGGCTTCGGCGATACCCTTAGGCTCGGGCTGGATCCGGTATTGGATATGCAGGCCTATGCGGCTTCCATCGCCCAGAAGCTTCTCAAAATGCCCGATATCCTGCGGCGTACTGATAAGCAGTATCTCGCGAATTCCCGCCAGCATGAGGGTGCTGAGGGGATAGTAGATCATGGGTTTGTCGTAGATGGGCAGGAGCTGTTTGGTGATGACCTGCGTCATGGGATAGAGGCGGGTACCTGCGCCGCCGGCAAGGAGTATGCCTTTCATAGCTCTGCGAAGGGATTGTCTATCTGAGAGAGCAGGGGCAGCGCTGCATCCTTGGGGGAAACGATTGGGATCTGCCCTTCCGAAAGCTGCCAAGAGATAGCCAGCTGGGGATCATCCCACCGAATGCCCCCATCGGCTTCGGGCGCATAGTAGGCTGAGCAGCGGTAGAGTACGAGCGCTTCCGACGAAAGCACGAGAAACCCATGCGCAAACCCCACCGGCACATAAATCCACGAAAGCCTTGGCCCCTCTGCGCGTAGCTCCACGGCGTACCACCGCCTGTAGGTAGGAGAGCTGGGACGCAAATCCACAATCACATCTTGTATTACGCCTTGGAGGGCACAGACGAGTTTCGCCTGGGCATGGGGAGGCCGCTGAAAGTGTAACCCCCGTAAGACGCCTTGGCGCGAATAGGAGAGATTGTCTTGGATGAACTCTGGAAGGCCTTCCCGCTCGGCAAACGCTCTGCGAAAAAGCTCTACAAAATATCCTCGCCCATCCTCATAGCGAGGTAAGTGCAGCAAGAAAGCGTCTTTCAGGGGCAGGGATTCTACCTGGTAGCGGCTCATGCGCTTATGAGTTTCTCTCGGAAATACGCAATTGTACGCTGAAGGCCCTCTGTGCGGGGAATCCGAGGTTCCCAGCCCAAAAGCTGCCGAGCTAAGGTGATATCAGGCTTGCGCACCTTAGGGTCGTCTTCCGGGAGCGGTAGGAACTGTATTGTGCTTTCTGACTCGGGCAGGAGGGCTAAAATCTCCCGCGCAAAGTCTAAAATGGAGACTTCTTCGGGGTTGCCAAGGTTTACGGGCAGGGGGTAGTTGGTGTGCAAAAGCCGAAAGATGCCTTCCACAAGGTCATCTACGTAGCAAAAGCTACGGGTCTGGGAACCATCGCCATATATGGTAAGCGGCTGGCCTTGAAGGGCTTGACTGATGAAATTGGGGATGACTCGTCCATCGGCTAAGCGCATACGGGGGCCATAGGTGTTAAAGATGCGCACGATGCGGATAGAGAGCCCGTGGGTGCGATGATAGGCCATAGCGAGG
>CALKJV010000139.1 GCA_937995505.1 uncultured Bacteroidia bacterium
GCCTCCTTCGTAGGCGTTGATAGAGGCAAATAGCACGCCGTAAAAGATGCGGTCTATGAGGTTACCGATAGCGCCGCCGAGGATGAGCCCCGTAGAGGGAATGAGGCGGGGCTCTTCCCGACAAGCCCGCAAGAGATAGTACCCGATACCGAAAGCGATAGCTACCGAGACGAGGGTGAGTAACACCTTAGGGGCGGCTTCTGCGATGGAGGTGCCCTGCCCAAAAAAGCCCGCCAGAGACATCCCGAAAGCAGCTCCGGGGTTTTCTACGAAGTGGAGCTTGAGCCAATTCCCAAGCAAATTTTTTTCGTAGCCGAGGGGTAAGGTCAGCTTTACGCTAACCTTCGTCAGCTGGTCGAGGGCGACTACAATCGCCGCAATACGGCCTACCTTGCGCCCAATTTTCATTTGGAGCGTTTCCCTTCCTTGACTTCTACTAGGGTTTCGGCTACGGGTACGGCCAGGAGCCGCTCTCTGGGGATGAGCTTACCCGTAACCTTACATATTCCGTACGTGCCATTCTCAATGCGGATAAGCGCACGCTGAAGCGCGTCAATATACTTGTTCGTGTGTTGCAGGAGCCGTTCTACTTGCACCTTTTCGGAGTATTCGTTGCCGAGGTACTCGCCGGTGCGGTACTGCTCTTCGGCGGCTTCCACGAGGTTTTTGAGGGTTTCTTTGAGGCTCTGGTAGTCTTTTTCGGCGACTTGTAGTTTTTTCAGGATAAGCTCCTTGAATTCTAATAGCTCTTCGGCTGTGTAGCGGGTTTTTTCAGGCGTGCTCATAGGCTTTTTCAATAGAGATTTGGAGGGTTTCGGTATCTAGGAAAGGTATGGGCGAGGTTTGGAGGGGGGTAGGGCTCCAGTGGAGGGTTTCGGCGAGGGTCTCCTCGGCAATCACACGAGAGAAGCTTTGCAGAGCGGAGAAATAGGGCTCAGGGAGGTGGAGGGTCAGATGGATGCGGTCAGTAACAGCCAAGCCCGCCTCTTTTCGGGCTAGCTGGATGTGGTGGATAAGTTCTCGGGCCCATCCCTCTTGCTCTAATTCAGGGGTGATACGGGTATCTAAGGCTACGGCGAGGCCCCCCTCAGAAGCATAGAGCCAGCCGGGTAAGGCTTGCGCTCGCACTTCAAGCGCTTCTCCTACAGGTAAGGTCTCGCCTTCCCAAGTCAAGCTGCCTCGCTGTAGTACTTGTACAATTTCCATTTGCGAGAGGGTGCGCAAAAATCTTGCCAGTTCAGGCAGGCGCGAGCCCAGCTGAGGCCCTAAGGTACGGTAATTCGGGCGCAGTTCATACACGACGGCTTCGCTGTGGTCATCTAAGTAGGTAAGGGTTTTGAGGTTAACTTCCGTCAGGAGCAGCTCAGCTAAGGGCTCCAACCAAAGGCGGTAGCTAGCGGGGACGAGGGCTTGGGCGAGGGGCTGGCGAACCCGTACTCCACTTTGCTTGCGCAGGCTATGGAGCAGCGAAGCCAGTCGACGCACCTTATCCATGGCTTCTTCTAAAGCCTCATCTCGCCGAGTCGGGTCGGCTTGGGGGAAGTCGCTCTCATGCACCGAGCCCTCTTGTCCGAGATGCTCCCACAGAAGCTCCGCATAAAACGGAGCGATCGGCGCCATAAGCTGCGCTAGCCGAACTAGCGTATGATGCAGCACCGCAAAAGCTGCCCACTTGTCGGCGTCTTTTTCGCCCTTCCAGAAGCGGCGGCGGTTGAGGCGTACATACCATGTCGAGAGCTTTTCGGTCACGAAGGTCTCTATGGCTCGGGCCGCCTGGGTCGGGAAGTAGCCTTCGTATGCGGCTTCCACTTCGGCAGTGAGCTTTTCGGTTTCGCTCAGAAGCCAGCGATCTATCAGCGCTAAGGTGGAAGGCTCAGGCAAAGGCCGCGGTACATACCCATCTATGCCCGCATACAGCGCGAAAAACTCATAGGTATTGTGCAAGATCCCAAAGAAAGTGCGCACTTTTTCGGCTAAGCGCTTCTCATCAAAGCGTACATTTTCCCAGGGGGGAGCGTTGCTGACGAGGTACCAGCGGGTCGCATCTGCGCCATAGCGTTCCATGAGCGCAAAGGGGTCTACGACATTGCCCAGGCGCTTGGACATTTTATTGCCGTCTTTGTCTAAGACGAGGCCATTGACGAGCACGCGCTTATAAGCTACGCTGTCAAAGAGGGCAGCGGCAATGACGTGGAGGGTATAGAACCAGCCGCGGGTTTGGTCTACGCCTTCGGCGATGAAGTCTGCGGGGAAGTTAGGCGGCGGGTTGCCTCGCACCGTGAAGGGGTAGTGCTGCTGGGCATACGGCATAGCCCCCGAGTCAAACCATACATCTATCACATCGGGTTCGCGGTACATCGGAGAGCCATCCGGCGCTACCAATATGATCTCATCCACATATGGACGATGCGGGTCAAAGTCGGGATTGCCCAGGGGGTTTCTGTCCATGAGGCCAGCTCGGCGAGCTTCTTCAATGGCTTCACGGAGCTCGGCGAAAGAGCCAATACAACGGGTATATCGGCCATCAGGGGTACGCCAGATCGGCAGCGGTATGCCCCAGAAGCGGCTCCGAGAGAGGTTCCAGTCCTCTACATTTTCCAGCCAGTTTCCGAATCGGCCCTCTCCAATAGCAGGGGGGTACCAGGCGATGGTACGGTTGAGGGCTACCAGTCGGTCGCGTAGCGCAGAAGTACGGATAAACCACGCCTCTACGGGATAGTACAGAACGGGCTTGTCGGTGCGCCAGCAGTGGGGGTAGTTGTGCTCATAGGTTTCTTTTCGGAAAAGGAGGCCTCGGGCCCGTAGATGCTGGCTGATGTCTTCATCTACGGACTTATAGTTGGGGTCGTCGGTGTAGTTTTTCACATACCGGCCAGCAAAGTCTGTAACCTGCGGTACGAACTTTCCTTCTTTATCTACGAGGGGGCTGAGGAAGTGGCCCTTTTCGTCGTAGAGGCCGATGGGAGGGATTTTTTCTTTTCGGGCGGCTTTGAGGTCGTCAGCGCCAAAGGTCGGGGCGATATGCACGATGCCCGTACCTTCCTCTAAGCTCACGAAGTCTGCGGCGATGATTCGCCAGGCTTCTGTGGGGGGCTCCACATAGCGAAAGAGCGGTTCGTACCGGCGCCCTACGAGCTTTTGCCCCAAGAGGCGTTCTCGGATCCGATAGGGCAATCGCCCTGTACGCAGGTCTATTGCTTCGGGGGTGAGGGGCAAAGACTCGCCTTCTGCGGGGAAGTAGCGGGCCAGAGCTGCCTCAGCCAGTATCACGCGCACAGGCGTACGAGTGTAAGGCTGGAAGGTCTCTACTTCCACATAGACAAATTCCGCTCCTACGGCCAAGGCGGCATTGCTCGGCAAGGTCCAAGGGGTGGTAGTCCAGGCCAAAAAGTACAAGTCAGGCTCTTCTTCCGAGCGAAACTGCACCGTAATAGACGGGTCTCGTACGCTGCGGTAGGCCCCAGGGAGGTTGAGCTCGTGCTGGCTTAGTGCAGTGCCTGCGGCGGGGGAATAGGGCTGGATGGTGTAGTCTTTGTAGAGCAGGCCCTTCTCATAGAAGGCTTTGAGAAGCCACCACACTGATTCTATGTACGCAGGCTCAAAGGTGATGTAGGGGTTTTCCAGCTCTACCCAGTAGCCCATGCGTTCGGTGAGTTCATCCCACACGCTTTTGTAGCGCATGACAGCGGCGCGGCAGGCGGCATTGTAGTCGGCGATGGAGATTTTGGTGCCGATGTCTGCTTTGGTAAGGCCCAGTTCTTTTTCTACGCTAAGCTCCACGGGCAGGCCGTGGGTATCCCATCCTGCGCGACGCGGTACATAAAAACCGCGCATGGTCTGGTAGCGGCACACGAGGTCTTTGAGGGTGCGAGCAAAAACATGGTGGATTCCAGGTTTACCGTTGGCGGAGGGGGGGCCTTCATAAAAGATGTACGAGGGGCGCCCCTTTCGGCGCGAGACAGAGCGCTGAAAGGTATTCTCGGCTTTCCAGCGGGCTAAGATGCGCTTTTCCCACTCGGGTAGCCGAAGCGGCCCTAAGGTTTGCCACATAGCCGCAAAGGTACGACCGAAGCAGGGTTAGGGTTTTGGGGGTATTTGGCGGCGGCGAGCGCGATGGATTTGCACCATGCCGAAGCCTTGTCCGTTGCGTTCGCCGAAGCCAGCCTGATAGCCTACCTGAAAAAGCTTGGTGGGTCCCTCAAAGAGAAATTCCCCTTCCCAGGCGCGAATGATAGCTTGGTGCAGCCGCACTAAGCGAGAGCGCACCTGCACTGGCAGGAAGAGCACTTCGGCCTCAGGTACCTCTACTTGAAGGGCTCTGGCTTTGCGATAGAGGTTTTCTCGGATGACCCGACTGAATTGCGGGTCTTCTGGCCCTAAGAAAATTTTCTCTCGGTTGCCCGCAGCATCTGCCTGTACCGTAGAAGCTACGATAGGCGAGAGGGTAACTATCCGTATAGGCTGGCGCAGCGGAGTGATAGTGGGTACCACTTCTACAGAGACTACGGTCAAGGGCACTCGGCCGAGGTGTACTTGCGGTTGTCGCCAGATGCCTTGCGTGAGAGCTTCCATGAGGTTTCGGATGGGCGAGGAGACATACCAAATAAGGGGCGGCGAGAGTTGTATGCCGGTGGGTTCGGCCTGGCCGTACTGCCCCCGTAGCCAAGAGAAAGTGTAGGGTTTGTACTGGTGCCCTTGGGCTCGTAGGCCCTCGTCGTGGAGGAGACGGCTTAAGCGATAGTTACCGGCCCGCATCCACCGATAAAAAAGTCCCATGAGCAGCTCAGGGTAATTCCAGGGCAGAAGCACCGGCCCTTCTGCGGTAAATTGTACTCGCAGGCGCATGATTCCTTCCCAAAAATAGGGGCAACCGGTACTCTGTGGGGACACTCTCAGGAGAAGGTTACTCTCAGGGATCACGGGGGGAGCTGGGAGGGTATGTTACCTTTGCATCGTGGAAGCTACTTCCTATCGCTCGCATGGGTGCGGGCTTGTGGGGTTAGAGCAGGTTGGGCAAACTATTCGGGTAGCGGGCTGGGTTCGGCGGGTGCGGGACCTTGGGCGATTTGTATTTGTGGATCTGCGCGACCGAAGCGGTGTCTTACAGCTGTATGCGCCGGCGGAAAGCCCGATTTACCGCGAGCTGTGTGCCTTAGGGCGCGAGTGGGTGATTGAGGCAGAGGGGCGCCTGCGCCGCCGCGAAAGCCCTAATCCCGACTTACCCACGGGGCAGGTAGAGCTAGAGGTAGAACGGCTCAGGGTACTCAACCCCTCAGCTACGCCCCCCTTCCTGATTGAAGATGAGACTGACGGTCAAGAAGAGCTGCGCTTACAATACCGCTACTTAGACCTGCGGCGGCCAGTGATGCAGCAGCGCCTCGCGCTGCGGGCGAGATTCCTGGCTGTGGTGCGAGAGTTTCTCACGAAGCGGGGCTTCTTAGAGGTAGAGACCCCTATGCTTATTCGCTCTACTCCTGAAGGGGCACGCGACTTTCTCGTGCCTTCTCGCCTCAAGCTCGGTAGCTTTTACGCCCTGCCCCAGTCTCCCCAGTTGCTCAAGCAGCTCCTCATGGTGGCAGGCTGCGACCGGTACTTTCAGGTCGCGCGCTGCTTCCGAGATGAGGATTACCGCGGCGACCGCCAAGCCGAGTTTACCCAGCTGGACTGCGAGGTCAGCTTCATGACCCAAGAAGAGATCCTCGCTCTGTTTGGCGATCTGGTGCGAACTGTCTTTCGGGAGCTGGTGGGGGTAGAAATAGGCGAAATTCCCCGTTACACGTATGCGGAGGTGATGGCGCGTTATGGCAGCGACAAGCCAGACCTGCGGTATGACTTTGCTTGGGAGGAGGTATCTCCATGGGCCCAGGCGCAAGGCGTACCTTTCTGGCAAGGGAAGCGGGTTTTCTGGATGTGGCTGCCTGGGGCGAAAGCCTCTCGCAAGCTCCAAGACCGCTGGCAAG